>JARRPA010000030.1:0-10562 GCA_037383305.1 Gemmatimonadota bacterium
TCTCGCTCGAGCACCCGACGTACTCTCTCCCTGGCTCCGGAATCGTCTTCGACCACCAGGATCGGCGCATCACGGTCGGGACAGAATCGCGTGAGGGTATCCACGAGAAGCTTCGCGTCCACCGGCTTCGTCAGGTAGTCGGCGGCGCCGAGAGCGTAGCCCACGTTGCGTTCGTCCAGCATCGAGAGCACGATCACCGGAATCGAAGAGAGGTCGGGATCGGCGCGAAGCACCGAGAGCACGGACCAGCCGTCCATCCGGGGCATCCGGATGTCCAGAATGATCGCGTCCGGCAGGAGCTCTCGTGCGCGGGCGATACCGGACACCCCGTCGGGCTCTCCCTCGATCCTGAATCCTTCCCGCGCGAGGGAGCGCCTGAGGATCTCGTGAGTGCCCGGGTCGTCGTCGATCACGAGGACCGTTCCGGCGTCTCCCGCACCCGTGCCTTCCTTCAGGGCCTCCCCGAGCCGATCCGCTTCGGGTACGGAATGACCGCCAGCGTCGCCCACGACGACGTTGCCGGGAAGCCGCAGAGTGAAGACCGATCCCTCCCCCGGGACGCTGCTCACCTCCACGTCACCTCCCATCATTCGCGCGAACTTCCGGCTGATCGCGAGTCCGAGCCCCGAGCCCCCGAATCGCCGCGAAGTGGAGGACTCGGCCTGGCTGAAAGCCTCGAACAGCCGAGCGATCTGCTCCTCCGTCATGCCGATGCCGGTGTCACGAACGGAGAGATGGACGACGTCGGATTCCCCGGAGGCGTCCGGGCCTCGTTCCGCGGAGAGTGTCACCGTTCCCTGTTGCGTGAACTTGCAGGCATTCGAGAGCAGATTCAGCAGAATCTGTCGGACCTTCACGAGGTCCGCCCGCATCGTCCCTATCGGCCGGTCCACCCGGAGCTCGAGCTCGTTTCCGTTCTTTTCGGCCATCGGCCGAATCGTGGTCAGTACCTCGGCGAGCACGTCGTCGGCCTCGAACTCCTCCAGGTAGAGCTCCATCTTTCCAGCCTCGATCTTCGAAAGATCGAGGATCTCGTTGATGAGCGAGAGGAGATGCTTGCCGGCGGAGCCGACCTTCTGCAGGTCGGGAACGAACGCGAGCTGGCCCGCTTCCGATGCCTCCTCCTCCAGCATCTCGCTGTACCCGATGATCGCGTTCAGGGGTGTGCGCAGCTCGTGGCTCATGCTCGCCAGGAACTGGCTCTTCGCGCGATTCGCGGCCTCGGCGTCCCGCCTGGCATCGAGGAGCTCCGTGATGTCGTGGTAGAGTGCGATCGCCCCCACCCGGTCTCCCTCCACGATGATCGGTATCGTGGAGATCTCGACATCGACGAGTGTCCCATCCTTCCGGCGGCGTCTCCCGGTCCCACGCGACATCCGTCCGGCCAGTCCCTCCCGCGTGAAGTCTGCTGCTTCGGCTCGCGTCTCGGGCGTCGTGACCAGATCATCGAGGTTACGCCCGCGCACCTCCGCCTCTTCGAACCCGAACAGCCGCTCGAACGCCGGGTTGCAGGAGACGATGTCGAACTGGGAATCCAGTTTCACGATCGCGACCGGGTTGTTCACGACCAGGTCCTCGAAGGTTCGCTGCGTTTCGGCGAACAGGCGAGCGTTTTCCATCGCGATCGCCGCCTGGGGTCCGAACAGCTGCAGGAGCCGGATATCTTCATCGCCGAACGTGCGGTGCGGGTCCGAGTGGACCACGGCGATGGCGCCCACGAGCCGAGACCCGATCTGCAGAGGTGCCGCCAGTACCGACTGGACGGCGCTCTGCGTGTACTGCGCGGAGCGGCCCTCCCACTCCTGGTAGCCGGACACGATCACGGGCTTCCGTGTCTCCATCACACGGCCCATGGCGCCCTCGCCCGGTACCATGTGCGTCCCGACGGCATCGCTGGGCATCCCGTGGCTTGCCACGATGATGAGCTCGCCGCGGGCCTCGTCGTAGCGGGCGAGTTCGCCTCCCGCCACGACGAGCAACGACGTGGCGCGCTCGAGAATTCCTTGCAGCACGCGGGGAAGCGCACGCTCGCCCGAGAGGTCGCGCAAGGTCTCGAACAGCGCTTCCTGCTCGTCTGCTTTTCGGCGCTCGGCCGTGAACAGGCGTGCGTTCTCGACTGCGATGGCCGCCTGCGGGGCGAACATCATGAGCCTCCGCAAATCTGCTTCGCCGAACGTCCTGTCGGGGTCGGCGTGCACTGCCGCGATGACCCCGACGAGCCGCCGTCCGATCGTGAGAGGCGCCGCGATCACGGAATGGACTGGAAGGTCGTCGTACTGCTCGGAGTGATCCGCCCATTCCTTGTACGACTGGATGATCAGCGGCTCGAGAGTGCGGGCGACGGTCCCCATCGCTCCCTCGTCGAACCGGAGGCGGGTGCCGGTCGAGTCGACGCCGATGTTCTGGCTGGCCACCACCAGCAGTTCCTTCGCCGCCTCGTCGAAGATCGCCACCTCTCCGCCGGAGACTCCGAGGAGATTCACGGCGCGCTCGAGCACCGCCTCGAGAACTCGGGACAGTTCGAGCTCTCCGGACATGTCCGCCAGGGTATCGAGCAGGGCCTGCTGCTCTGACGCTCGCGTCCGCTCGGCCGTGAACAGCCTGGCGTTCTCGATCGCGATCGCGGCCTGGGCCGCGAACAGGTTGAGGAGCCGCAGGTCCTCTCCGCCGAACTCACGTCCGGGGTCCGTGTGCACGGCCGCTATCGCGCCGACCAGTCGGGCGCCGATGAGGAGCGGGGCGACCATCACCGCACGGAGCGGCGACTGCGCGTACCGCTCGGAGCGTCCTTCCCACTCCTGGTAGTCGGGGATGATGAGGGGTTCCCGCGTCAGCGCGACGTGACCCATGCCGCCTTCGCCGAGCGACATCCGCTTGCCGGCGGAGTCCTGCCCGAGATTGTGGCTGGCGACGATTTCCAGCTCGCCCGCAGTCTTGTTGAACACGGCCAGTTCTCCGCCGGACACTCCGAGCAGGGAAACCGCCCGCTCGAGGACCGCCTGGAGCAGCTTGTCGACCTCGAGCTCGCCCGACAGATCCGCGAGCGTGTCGAGCAGCGCACGCTGTTCACCCGTGCGGCGCCGCTCGGCGGCCAGCAGGCGCGCCCGGCCGATAGCCATGCTCGCCTGATTCGCGGCGGCGGTCAGGATGTCGAGGTCGCCCTTGGCGAACGAACGGCCCCGCGGCCTCTGGACGCGGAGCTCGCCGATCGCGCTCTGATTCGAACGCAGCGGGATCCGAAGCTCTGCCGCGTCGTCATCGCCGTCCCGGAACCGACCGGAGCTGGCCCGCAGCGCGGGCTCGAAGCTGGAGGTGCCGGCGAGATAGAGACCGACCCCGTCGAACCCGAATGCCTCGTCCCGCAGTCCGTCGACCACGGCCCCACAGACTTCGTCCTCGTGCTGCGCCTCGGCGATGCGGGTGCTGAGCGAGAGCAGTGCCGAGCGCATGTCGGCCTCCACCTCCACCGGGCGCTCGCTGCTGAGGCCGCGCGGCTCCGTGCCGCCGGTCATGACGGGTCCTCGCCGGTCGCGGCCGCGGGGTGGAACGTTGCCAGGCGCCGCACTTCCGCGACGAGGTGCTCTGCGTCGTACTCCACCTTGGCGAGGATCCTGGCCACGGCCCCGTTGAGACGGGCGCGATCCGATTCCGTAAGGTCCTTGGCGGTGATCACGATCACCGGGAGGTCGGGAGCTTCTCCGCGGTCCCGGAGCGCCTCCAGGAACTCGAAGCCATCCATCTCGGGCATCATGAGGTCGAGCAGAACCAGTCCCGGACGGCGCTCGCGAATCCGTTCCAGCGCGATCCGGCCGTTCGGCGCTTCGACGACGCTCCAGCCTTCCTGCTCCAGCGCCCGGCGCAGGAGAGCGCGTGCGGCTTCATCGTCTTCGACGAGGAGAACGGGGCCGGTCGTGCGTTCGTGTCGATAGCGATGCAGCAGCGCCACGAGGCGCGACCGGTCGACCGGCTTCGTCAGGTACTCCGACGCGCCGAGCGCGAAGCCGAGATTGCGATCGTCCTCGATCGTGACCATCAGCACCGGGATGTCCCCCACCTCGGGGTCCGCCTTCAGCGCTGCGAGTACCGACCAGCCGTCCATTCCCGGCATGATCACGTCGAGCGTGATCACGTCGGGCTGCGACTCGCGGGCCAGACGGAGGCCGGTCTCGCCGTCCGCCGCCTCGAGCACCCTGAATCCCTCCCGGTTCAGGAAGCGACCCATGAGAGTTCGGACGGCCGGGTCGTCATCGATGACGAGGACGGTGCCCGACGGGCCGTCTCCCGCTCCGTGGGCCTCTTCCTCGCCGGGCCGCGCTTCCCCCGTATCTTCGTCCGTTGCCGCCACGCGGCTCGGCAGCGACATCGTGAACACGGATCCCTGACCGGGGACGCTTTCCACCGTGACGTCGCCGCCCATCATTCGGGCGAAGCGCCTGCTGATCACGAGTCCCAGACCCGTGCCGCCGAATCGCCGTGTGGTGGAAACCTCCGCCTGGCTGAACGCCTCGAACAGCCGGCCGAGCTGCTCGGGGGTCATGCCGATCCCTGTGTCACGGACCGAGAACTCGATCCGGTCGCCGTCCGGCGACGTCCGACCGACTTCGAGCGTGATGGTCCCGTTCTCCGTGAACTTACAGGCGTTGGAGAGAAGGTTGAGGAGGACCTGCTTCAGCTTCACGACATCCGCCCGCATTCGGCCGAGCGAGCCGGCTTTCCGGAGCACGAGCTCGTTCCCGCCCTTCGTGGCCGCGGGGCCGATCGTGGTCACGACCTCGTCAACCGCCGCATCCAGGTCGAAATCCTCGAGGTAGAGCTCCATCTTGCCGGCCTCGATCTTCGAGAGATCGAGAATCTCGTTGATCAGCGAGAGAAGGTGCTTGCCGGCAGTGCCGATCTTCTCGAGGTCGGGCACGTGCTCGTCACCTCCTTCGTCCGCCAGGTCTTCTGCGAGCATCTCGCTGTAGCCGATGATCGCGTTCAGCGGAGTCCTCAGCTCGTGGCTCATGTTGGCCAGGAACTGGCTCTTGGCCCGGTTCGCCGACTCGGCGTCCTCTCGGGCCTGGAGCAACTCCGTGATGTCGTGATAGAGGGCCATCAGGCCTTCCGGCTTGCCGTCGACGAGGACCGGGACTCCGAGCACCTCGACGTCGAGCAGCTGACCGTCCTTCCTCCGGCGACGGGAGATGATCTTGACCGGATTCCTTGCCAGGGCCTGCTGTGTGTAGCCCATCGCGTCCACGCGCGTATCCGGCGTCGTGATAAGATCGTCCAGGTTGCGACCGCGGATCTCGTCGCCCCGGTATCCGAAAAGCTTTTCGAACGCCGGGTTGCAGCTGACCACATCGTGGGAGGTATCGAGGGTGACGATCGCGACCGGACTGTTGCGCACCAGTTCCTCGAAGTACTGCTTCTGTCGCCTCGATTCCGTGAACAGCCGCGCGTTCTCGATCGCGATCGCGGCCTGCGGCGCGAACAGCTCCAGGAGACGCTGGTCTTCCTCGCCGAACTCCCGGTCCGGCTCGGAATGGACGGCGGCGATCACGCCGACCAGGCGGGCGCCGATCAGGAGGGGCACGGCCATGACCGTCTGGACGACGCTCTGCGTGTACTTCTCCGACCGGCTGATCCACTCCTGGTAGCGCGGGATGACCAGCGGCTCGGAGGTCTCGGCCACTCGTCCCATGGCGCCCTCTCCCAGCGCCATGCGGCTCCCGACCGCATTCGTGCCCATGTTGTGACTGGCTACGATCTCGAGGTCCTGCCGGTCGGGGTCCCAGGTCGCCAGTTCACCGCCCGCGACCTGGAGAAGCGTGACCGCCCGCTCGAGCACGCCGTGCAGGACTTTCGACAGCTCGAGTTCCCCGGACAGATCCTTGAGAGTGTCGAGCAGCGCCTGCTGTTCACTCGCCCGGCGCCGCTCGGATGTGAAGAGCCGCGCGTTGTCGATCGCGATCGCCGCATGCCGGGCGAAGAGGTTGAGCAGCCGGAGATCCTCGTCACCGAAGACGCGCTCCGGGTTCTTGTCCATGAAGGCCAGAGCGCCCACCAGTCGACCTCCGATCAGCAGCGGAGCGACCATGACGCTGACGAACTCGACCTCTTCGTACTGCTCGGAACGGCCCGTCCACTCCCTGTAGTTCGGGATCACGAGAGGCTGGTGCGTCCGCGCGACGTGCCCCATCGCACCCTCGCCGATCGCCATACGCGTGCCGATGGTGTCCTTTTCGCCCACGTTGTGGCCGGCGACCACGACCAGGTCCTGGCTGGCCGGCTCGAAGATCGCGAGTTCGCCGTGACTGACCCCCAGCAGCGCCACGGCCCGTTCGAGCACCGATTGCAGGAGCGTGGAGAGCTCGAGCTGCGCGGACAGATCGGACATCGTGGCCCGCAGCGCCTCTTCTTCGTCGGCCCGCCGTTGCGCGGTCGCCAGAAGGCGCGCCCTTCCGATCGCGATCCCGGCCTGGTTCGCGGCCGCCTGGAGAATCTCGAAGTCCTCCGGCCCGAAGGCGTCCGGCCGGTCGCTCTCGACCACGAGCACCCCTACGAGGTCTCGATTCACGAGCAGCGGAAGGTCGACTTCGGAGCCCTCGTTGCGCGTGGGGAGGTACCGGGTATCCTGCGTGACCTTCGGAGTGTAGTGAAGGCGCCCGTCGAGCAGGGGGCGTTCGCTGAGGCCGACGCCCGGCTTCACGTGCAGTCCTTCGGGCGCATCCGCGCGTCCGCGGCTCGCCACGAGAACCCGATCGCCGGTGGTCCCGTCGACGAGCAGGACGGCGACGAAATCGTAGCCGAGCGCCTCGTCGTAGAGACCGTCCGCGACCGCGTGGCAGATCTCCCTCTCTTCTTCCGCCGCCGCGATCGCCGTGCTCAGTCTCAGCAGGGCGACCTGCCGCCGACGGCCGTTCGCGCCGCTGGCTCCCGCGGGTTCGCGGCTCGACGACTCGACGCCGCTCATCGACCGCCCTCTGTCGGGACATCCGGGCCGACGAGCCGCCGCAGCTCGGCCAGGAGCTCGGCGGGCGGGCCTCCACCCTTCGACACCACCCGTTCGACCCCGCCGTTCAATCGGGCCCGGTCCTCGGCGGACAGGTCCATGGCGGTGAGCACGACGACCGGAATGTCGGCACGGTCGGGACGACTTCTCAGAGACTCGAGAAACTCGAAGCCGTCCATCTCGGGCATCATCAGATCGAGCAGTATGAGAGTCGGACGAATGCTCTCCAGCTCGGCCAGTGCGGCGCGGCCGTGCTCGGCCGTATGCGTCGCCCAGCCTTCCCTGTCGAACGTGCGTCGGAGGGACTCTCGCGTACCTGGATCGTCCTCGACGATCAACACCGTCGCCCGGTCCGACCCGTCGGTGAACCGCGTCAGCACCTCGCGCAGTCTGTCGCGGTCGATCGGTTTGGTGAGGTAGTCCGAGGCGCCGAGCGAGAACCCGAGGTGCCGCTCATCCAGGATGCTCACCATTACGACAGGGATTCCGGCGAGCCGCGGGTCGCGCTTGAGCTCGGCGAGCACCTCCCAGCCGTCCATGCCCGGCATCATCACATCGAGAGTGATGCAGTCGGGAAGGGACTCCCGCGCCTTCTGCAGTCCGTCGGGCCCGTCGGTCGCTTCGACGACCCGGAAGCTCTCCCTCTCGAGGATCCGGCGGAGCAGGGAACGGGCGGCCGGATCATCATCGATCGTGAGGATGGTGCCGACCGCCCGCTCCGGAGAGATGCCCGACGAGCCCGCTCCCGCTTCCGGTGTCGCCGCCGAGCCCGAGACCGTATCCGGTGGCGATTCGGGGGCCTCGACCGGGATGCGCACCGTGAAGGTGGATCCGGCACCGGGCTCGCTGTCGACGAATATGTCCCCGCCCATCAGCCGGCAGAAGCTCCGGCTGATCGCGAGGCCGAGACCCGTGCCGCCGTATCGCTTCGCCGTCGACGCTTCGGCCTGGCTGAACGCTTCGAACAGGCGTGCGAGCTGCTCGTCGCTCATCCCGATGCCCGTGTCGCGGACGGCGATCGAGACCCAGTCACCCTCCGAGTCGGTGGGCGTGAGTCGTTCGGCCTCGAGCGTGATGCTGCCATTCTCCGTGAACTTCGAAGCATTGGAAAGAAGGTTGAGAAGCACCTGCCGCAGCCGCGTCGCGTCCGACCGCAGGAGGCCGATCGTCTCCGCGCCCCGGACTTCGAGCCGATTGCCGTTCTTCGCGATCAGGGGCTGGATGGTCGTGACGACCTGCTCGATCACTTCTCCGGCGTCGAAGCTCTCCAGGTACAGCTCCATCCGTCCCGCCTCGATCTTCGAGAGATCGAGGATGTCGTTGATGAGAGCGAGCAGGTGGCGCCCCGCGGAATGGATCTTCCGGAGGTCCGGGACGAATTCTTCCTGTCCCTCCTCTTCCGCGTCCTCCTGCAGCATCTCGCTGTAGCCGATGATCGCGTTCAGGGGCGTTCGCAGCTCGTGGCTCATGCTCGCGAGGAACTGACTCTTCGCCCGGCTGGCCGCCTCCGCATCCTGGCGGGCTTCCAGAAGCTCGGTGATGTCATGGTAGAGAGCCACGATTCCCGCGCTTCTGCCATCGACATCCACGAGGACGCCCGCGAATTCGACATCGATGAACGACCCGTCACGGCGCTTCCGCCGGCCGATCCCGCGAGTGATGTCGCCCGCGAACACCTGCTGCGTGCGGCGCTTCGCCTCGAGCTTCGTCTCGCCCGTCGTGATCAGCTCGTCCAGATCGCGACCCAGGGCTTCCGCGGGCGGATATCCGAACAGCGTCTCGAATGCCGGGTTGAGGGACGCGATACGTCCGTCGAGGTCGAGGGTGACGATCGCGACCGGGCTGTTCTCCACGACGGTCTGGAAATACTGGCGCTGCCGCTTCGCCTCCGTGTACAGCCTGGCGTTCTCGATCGCGATCGCCGCCTGCGGCGCGAACAGATTGAGCAACCGGAGATCTTCGGGGCCGAACTCGCGTCCTTCCTCGAGGTGAACGCTGGCGAGAGTCCCGACCAGCCGATTTCCGATCATCAGGGGCACGACCACCACACCCCGTGCCGTGGTGTCGGCGTACTTGTCGCTGCGACCGTCGAAGGTCCGGTAGTCGGGGATGATCAGCGGTTCGCGCGTTTCCGCGACACGTCCCATCGCCCCCTCGCCCATCGACAGTCGGGTGCCGATCGAGTCCGAGCCGATGTTGTGGCTGGCGACGATCTCCAGTTCACCGGGCCCCTCCTCGAAGATCGCGAGCTCGCCGCCCGTCACCCGCAGCAGCGTCACCGCGCGCTCGACCACGGTCTGAAGAAGCCGGGAGAGCTCGAGCTCGGAGGAGAGGTCGGTGAGGGTATCGAGCACGGCCCGCTGCTCGCCGGCGGTCTGCTGGGCCTCGGTGTACAGCCGTGCGTTCTCGATCGCGATCGCCGCCTGCGGGGCGAACAGATTCAGCAGCCGGAGATCCTCGGGGATTTGTCGCTTCGCCCCGACCAGCTCAGGTAATCCGGTATGATCAGCGGCTGGTGACTTACGGCGACCGCGCCCATCGCGCCCTCGCCGAGTCCGAGGTGCGTACCGATCGAATCCGAGCCGATGTTGTGACTCGCGACGATTTCGAGCTCGCCGCGATCCTCGTCGAAGATGGCGAGTTCACCGCCCGTCACGTCGAGCATCGCCACGGCGCGCTCGAGCACCCGCTGGAGAGCTCGACCGAGCTCCAGCTCGCCGGAGAGATCCGCCAGCGTATCCAGGACGGCCCGGTGCTCCTGGGTCGTCTGCCTCTCGATGGCGATCAGCCGACTTCTCGCGATCGCGATACCGGCCTGCTGAGCGGCAGCGGTGAGAATTTCAAGATCCGCCGGCCCGAAGGCGTGCTCCTCCGTGCTCTCGACCACGAGCACTCCTACGACATCCCCGTCGATCTTGATCGGCACATCGACTTCCGAGCCGCCCGCCGGCGCGTCGCTCACGTACCCGGCCTCGTCGGAGACGATCGGCGAGTAGTGGAGTCGGCCGTCGATCAGCGGCCGCTCGCTGAGTCCGCTTCCGGGGGAGACCCGGTAGTCGTCGTGGTCGCCGGGCCAGCCTACGCTGGCCCGCATCACGCGTTCGCCGGTCGCCGGATCGACGAGGAAGACGCCTATGAAGTTGTATCCGAGAGCATCGTCGTGCAGACCCTCGACCACGTTCGCGCAGACGGATTCTTCGTCGTGAGCCGAGGCGATACCCGTCGAGAGCCGAAGCAGCGCCGATTGCCGGTGGGCGGAACGATCGCCGTCCGCTGCGGTCGCGTCCGGATGGGAGCGGTCATGCATCGGCTTCACCTCGTCCTCTGCTCCCCACCAGCAGAAACGGGCGTATCTGACCCAATCCGCTAAGTTCGGTCACCCGTCCCGGTTTGAGCTCGAAGAGGTCCTTCAGCAGGGCATTCGCGGCGGGAGAGACGACGACGTGATTCGGCTCGGCGCTCATCGCCAGGTGGCGAGCCGTGTCCACGGCTTCGCCCCAGATATCGAATCGCAGCCGGTTCCGCCCGATCACGGCCGCCAGGGCAGGGCCCGCGTGAAGACCGAGGC
>JARRPA010000031.1:0-9426 GCA_037383305.1 Gemmatimonadota bacterium
AATGTCGTCATCCTGCTCGCCCTTCAGGCGCTGCACGCCACCGGTCGGCTGGACGACCTCAACGTGATCGTGGCCCTGCTCGGCGACGAGGAGGAGACGGGAGACCCGCTGACGATCAGTCGGCACCATCTCGTCGAAGCCGCACGTCGCAGCGATGCGGCTCTCGGGTTCGAAGGAGGCGTCGGAGGATCCCGGTCGGCGACCGTGGCGCGGCGCGGGTTCACCGACTGGCGGCTCAAGATACGGGGAGAGCAGGGACATTCTTCCGTCATCTTCGGCGATCGCTACGGCGCGGGCGCCGTCTTCGAGGCGGCCCGCATTCTCAGCGCGATCTACGAACGGTTGCGTGGAGAGGAGTACCTGACCTTCGGGGCCGGGATCCTCCTCGGGGGAACCAGCGTCTCCTACGATGCCGAAGACAACCGGGGGTCGGCGTTCGGCAAGTCAAACGTGATTCCGAGCGAGGTCGTGGTCGCGGGCGACCTCCGGACCCTCACGCACGAGCAGCTCTCCCGGGCAAAGCGGAACATGCGGAAGATCGTGTCGGAGAACCTGCCACGCACGAGCGCCGAGATCGAGTTCCGCGACTCATATCCGCCGATGGCGCCGGAGCGCCGCAACCTGGAGTTGCTGGAGGAGCTCGACCGGGTGAGCCGCGACCTCGGGATGGGTCCTATCGCACCCGTCGACCCCGGGCAGCGGGGGGCGGCGGACATCTCCTTCGCCGCACAGTATACGGCCGCGCTCGGAGGCCTCGGCGTCGTAGGAAAGGGGGCCCACACGCCGGAGGAGACCGTGGACCTCTCATCCATTCCGGTGATGGCCAAGCGGGCCGCGGTCCTGGTCTCCCGACTCGGAAGCCCGGGATCAGACTGAATGGTCCCGATCCCGATCGGCCCATCGAGGGCGCTCAGCGTTCGGGTCGCTCGTCGAGTCTCAGCAGCACCGCTCGCTGTACATCCAGTTCGTCCCGATCCAGCAGCACGGCACGTGAGTCGGCGAAAAACCGTGTCGGGAGCAGGGGGTCCTCTCGAATCTCCCCCACCAGCGACCCGTCCGATTCGTACACGTCGATGCGTGAAGTCTCACCGGGGATCTCACCCGCTACGCCGACCCAGAGCCGGTCGGAACCGTCGACCGCGAGTCCCGTGATTCTGGGAATCCGGTCGGCGAAGGTCATCTTCTCGATGCGTTCCTCGATGGACTGTCGCACGAAGGGAGAGCTCGAGTCTGCCGACTGCTCACGCGCTTCCTCTCTGGCCCTCTCCCGGTCGGCCTCCGTCGCCACCCGAGCGGGGGGCTCGCGCCGGATGCGGAGCCGTTCGTCGCCACTGGCATTGAGCAGGCGAATCTCGTAATCGGCTTCCTGTGCGATCGCGAAGCTGCCGTCGGAGAATCGCTCCCAGAAGAACCCGGGGCTGAAGCTCCTCTGGGAGAGCATGATCGCAACGCGGTTTCCCGTGGTCAGCTCGATGCGATCGAAAGCGGGAGGCGGAGCCGTCCAGAGCGTGTCGGCGATCGTCCCGTCCCGCCGGATGCGCAGGAGTCGTCGAGGCGGATACGCGACGTCTTCGCCAGGCCGGAAGGAGAAGATCATGGAAAGTCCGACGACCGAGTTCCGATCCACGGCCAGACGGCCGGCCAGGCCCGAAGACTCGTCCGTGAGAGCGATCTCCCGGGGCTCCGCATCCGGCTCGGGCGGAAAGAGCGTGATCCGACGGTTGCCCCGGTCCACGACAAATATCGTGTCCGCCGGTCCCACATCCAGTCCGGCAGGTGTGTTGAATTCGCCCGGTCCGCCGCCCTCACGGCCTCGGATTCCCAGCGGGCGGCCGGCCGGATCGAAGGCGAGCACGCGCTTTCCCGCGCCGTCGAGGAGGTAGAGCCGGCCGTCCGCGTCTCCGGCCACCCCTCCACTCTCTACCTGGTCGAACGAGACGTCCGTTCCCTCCGCCACGAATCCGCCGACGATCGCGACGGTGTCGAGAACCCAGGGCAGTTCCTTGGTCGGGGCCTCGGGCCAGGTGAGGCGAGGAATCCCAGCGACCGTGTCGGTGACAGCAACGACGGTCGGAGTCCCGGGGCGCTCCGGGTCAACACCGCAGGCCCCCAGTACTGCCGTCGCCATCGCTGCGCCGATGATCGGGACAGGCCACCAGAACCCGGGGCTGTGTAACAGGCGCACGGGACTATCCTTTTGAAACGTATTCAGCCGTCAATCTCGATCTCGATTCCCGCGTCAGCGCTCGCGCACTGTGTCGCAGGCGCATTCGGGATTCACCGAATGGGACATTTGGGGTGGGAGAAGCGTTTACTGGAGCCGTCAGGCGGTCTCGTCACCCTCCGGCTCGTCTTCGGACCACCGGGCGTGGCGGGGTTCCCACTGGCTGATCATCGAGAGGAAGGCGTCGACATACTCCGGATCGAACTTCACTCCGGCGTGAGTGCGCATGAATTCGAGGGCCTTGTCGTGCGGCCAAGGAGACCGGAAGGGACGCCGGGTGCGAAGCGCGTCGTAAATGTCGCATACCTGAACCAGGCGGCTCATCGGGTGCGGCTGTCGCGGCCTGATCACCTCGGGATAGCCCCCTCCGGTCCAGTCCATATGGTGTTCGTAGGCGACGATCGCCGCCAGTTCCACCCTGTCGCTCGAGGCCAGAAGGATCCGGGCTCCTTCGGACGTGTGCGATTGAATGATCTTCCACTCATCGGGGTTGAGCTTGCCCGGCTTATTCAGAATCGCGAGCGGAATCCTCGTCTTCCCAACGTCGTGCAGAAGGGCTGCCTCGCCGATCGCCCGCACGTCGACCGACGAGTACCGAAGGTGCTCCGCTAGCGCCATCGACAGACAGGCGACGTTGATACAGTGAGTGGTCGTGTACTGGTCCACGGTCTTCAGTTCGACGAGCGGCAGGACGATATTTCTCTCGGAGTGCATCGCGACCGAAAGCAACTGGACGACCGCGGCGGCCTCGGCCACGGGAACGACGCCGTGGGTCTCGACTTCGCCATTCATCCATGCGATGGCCTCTGCCTCGGCCTTGAAGTCGAAGCTAGCCGGCGTGGCACCGAGTGCGGTTCCGCTTCCTGCGTCCGGAATGTCCAGCTCAGTGAATCGGATGCCGGAGGATCCGTGCAGTTCCCTCACGGAGGCGCCGTCCTTGAGAAGGAGCCGGCTCATGACCTCGTCGGCGAATCCGTCCAGGTCCTCCCGCGTCGTTCCCGGACTGACGTCCAGCCGCTCCACTCCGGCCTCCGGGAGTCGAAGCGACCAGGGCCAGCTTCGTAGCTCTTCCAGAAGTTCGCCTTCGTACTCGACCTCACCGTAGCGAAACATGAACGACGGGAACGCATTCTGTCTCAGCAACGCAGTCAGGGCCTTCTCAAGGTCCTCGCTGGCCTCGCTACGGACGTCGGGATCCGTCTCTTCCCCGGACGCAAGATCCAGGAGTCGTCCGAGTGCCGAGAGAAATGCGGCGGGGTAGCTGCGTGTACTCATTCCACGTCACGCACGGCATCGGCGAGTCCCGAGTCCCTGACCCGTTCCAGAACGGCCTCGACCCTTGGGTCGTCACCCCACGCAGAAGCGAGACCGCGGAGGGCAGCCTCGAACACCGGGCCATCTTCCGGGCGTCTGCGAAACAGGCGTCGCCGGGCCGTGAGTCCGAGCAGCGTCTCCAGTGCTCCGGGAGATCCGAGTTGGGTCAGAGCGCGGACCGCATGGGTGCGGAACTCTGAATACTCCGAGGCACAGTCCGACTCGGCGACCTCCCTGAGAAAGGCCTCGGCCTCGGCGGGGCACTCGATCTCCGACTCCACGATTCCGAGGGCCACGATGCGGCTGGAGGGGTCGCGCAGCGCCGCCATGATCGCCTGTTCACGACGCGCCGGCAATTTGAAACAGAGCATGATCACTTCGAAGCGCACCTGCGGATTCTCATGTTCGACCAGATACCACGGGTCGAAGCCAGCAGGCGTGGAATCGAGCATCGAAAGCAGCGATACGACGTTTCGTATCACATACCACGGAGTGGTGTCCGGCCTGTCCAGACACCGCACGGCAGGTTCCGCGATGCCGGGTCCCAATTCGAGGAGAACATCGAACAGTCGTCGCCGCAGTGCGAGCGTGTCAGCATCCGCCAGGCGATCGAGCAAGGGCTCTGCCGCCTGCGTTCCTGCGTGCGGAACGAGTCGGTCGATCAGGTCCCAATCCGGTTCAGCTTCCTGGATGATGCGCTCGAGAACCGCACGATCGGTGAGCCGCTTCCACAGGCGGGTCGAGAGATCGCCCCCGGGAGCAGAGTGGAGGTTGGCAGCCAGCAGCGAATAGTCGCGGTCGCGGATCATCTGATCCGCGGCGGCTCGCACGGTGCGACTGTCGATTCCCAGTTCGAGTGCGGTCGCCACGATTCGCTCCGGCTCGACGAGATGCCGGGTGACTGAAGCCTCGGGGATCGAATCCGACGCAGAGGACATCCGGGAGAGAATATCGTCGTAGTCGTCGGGAGTCGGGTCTTCGAGACTCCAGTCGGTCAGCAGAGACTCGATCTGAGCCCGCAGCGCCAGGTCGCTTCGACTGGATGCCGCTCCGTCGCCCGCTTGCGCGTGCCGGGCCAGCTTGGAGAGAAGACGGAGCATCAAGCGTGAAATGTCATTGGATTCGTCTTCCGCAGCCACCTGAATCAACTCCAGCACGATATCGACGTCGAGCGCTCCAGCCAGATCGCGCAGGAGAGACGTCGGAATGGCTTCGCCACCACGAAGGGAGAGCACGGTGCGTAGCGTTCGCCGGTCCAGTCGTCGAAGAACATCCGAAAAGCGGTGCGCCAGTTCGGCGGACTGGAGAGGATCAGCTTCGCCGAGACGGGTCGAGATGCCCTGGATATGAGCCTTGATCCGGAGTTCGAATTCGGGATTGTCCGCGCGGGCTTCAATGGCCGCCGCCACTTCGGACGGAGGGTACGGACGCTCCGGCTCAACATCCGGAATGCCGAGCGCGGCCTTGGCAAAGGCCGACCAGAGGCGTTGATTCTCCTCAGGATCCCGGGGTGTGGATTCGTCGGCTGGAAGGGCGGAGCGAGTCCGCACACTCCGATGAATTCGAATCTTCGGAAGGGCACTCAGGGCTGCCTCGTCTTCGTGCCCGAGCGGACGGCCCGTGCTTGCAGGGTCGGAAGCCAGGAAGCCTAGAATCGCCGCGATTTCCTGCGACGTGACGCCTTCTGCAAGGTCGAGCGCTCCGACCTCGTGTGTCGCCAGTCGCTCGGCGAAGGCCGCCAGCAGGGGATGTTCGAGCCCGGTGGTTATGCCTCCGAGTCGGCGGGTCAATCGAACGACCGGCCGGATTTCCACGATCAGGTGCGTACCCGCTGATACGATGGAGAGAGTGCCGCGGTAATTCCGACGTCCCGAATTTCTTGAAACGAAAGAACTTGCGGCTTCGTGCACCCTCGGATGGTCCGTCCCGTAGACACAGGCGCGCTTGAGTCCCGCGGCCAGCTCGATGAGCAAGTCGCTGAGCTCTCCCGCCAGCGACGGGGAGGCATTCTCCAACGCGGCGATCGGTTCTCCCATGGTTCCGCCGAAAAAGCAAGAACCATGCGGCACTCGCGGTCGGTCCCCGTATCGTCGTCCGGCCGATATCTTACTTCATGAGCGATCTCAGAGACGTCATCGTCGTCGGCGCCGGTGCGATCGGAGCGAGCGTCGCCTATCACGCTTCCCTCGCGGGGGCCCGGGTGGCGGTGGTCGAAAAGGAGCCGCGCCCCGCTCTTCACCAGAGTGGCCGGAACAGTGGGGTGGTTCACGCCGGCTACAACTTGAAGCCCGGGACGAGGAAGGCCGAGTTCTGCGTCGAGGGCAGCCGCAGGCTCAGGGCATGGTGCCTCGAGCGACGGATTCCACTGGAGCAAGGCGGAATCCTCGTGGTCGCGGCGGGGGAAGACGAGATCCCGACTCTCGAGGAGTTGAAGCGCCGCTCCGATGCGAACGGGGTCGAGGCCCGGATCGTAGATGCCGAAGGCATCAGGAGCATCGAGCCGCACGCCACAGGCGTGGCCGCTCTCCATGCTCCCGAAGGCGCCAGTTTCGATTCAGAGGCGTTCGTCCGCAGTCTGCTCGACGAAGCCGAGTCGCGAGGAACGGAGCTTCACTACGGCGTTCAGGTCACTGCGATGGTGGACGGCGCGGACGCCGCCCGGGTTCGGACAGACGATGGTGTGCTGGAGGCGGCGGTAGCTGTGAATTGCGCCGGCCTGCAAGCGGACCGCGTTGCCGGAGGCGTCGCGAGCGATGTGCGCGTGATTCCATTTCGCGGATTCTACGCCGAACTCGTCCCCGAACGAGAGCACCTGGTTCGGAGCCACGTGTATCGAGCGCCGGACCTCACCTATCCATTTCTCGGCGTGCACGCGTCTCGAAGAACGGACGGGCGCATCTTGCTCGGTCCGGGCGCGATGCTGGCTCCGGGCCGCGAATCGTACGGACTCTTGGGGATCAACGGAACCGATCTGGCGGGAACCGTCGCCTGGCCGGGGTTCAGGGCCATGTTCCGAGATCCGCGATTCCGTCGGCTGGCGGTACGCGAGATCCGCAAGAACTTTCGACTGGGCGACATCTGGAAGGAAGCGGTGCAGCTGCTGCCAGAATTGCGACGGGCAGATCTCGCCCGCTCATTCGCCGGGAATCGCGCCCAGCTGATCCGGCGCGACGGCCGTCTCGTGGATGATTTCCTCGTGCGTGAAACGAAGAACTGTGTCCACGTGCTCAACGCGGTGTCGCCCGGGCTCACCGGAAGTCTGCCGTTCGGCGAGTGGGTCGCGAGCCTGGCGATGAAGAGGATCGAGAGCGCGCCGGCCTGACGCTTTCAGCACTCCGTGGCGGCGTCCTGGATCCCGGTCCTGCACCGAGCGGGACCGCCGCATATCTTCCGGCGTCGATTGCAACGCCGGTCGACTTCACTCGGGTAATCAGGGGACCATGACCAAGCGCGCATTGATAACCGGAATCACCGGGCAGGACGGCTCGTACCTCGCCGATTTCCTGCTCGAGAAGGGTTACGAGGTGCATGGGACGGTGCGCCGCTCTTCGGTCGAGAAGTTCGAGCGCATTCAGCACATCCGTGAGCGTGTGACACTTCACCAGATGGATCTGCTCGATCAGCTGTCCATCATCACCGTACTGGAAGAGGTAGAACCCTGGGAGGTCTACAACCTGGCCGCCCAGAGTTTCGTGCCCACTTCCTGGAACCAGCCGCTGCTGACAGGTGAATTCACGGCGCTCGGGGTGACTCGAATGCTGGAGGGGATCCGGACGGTCAACCCGGACATCCGCTTTTACCAGGCATCCAGCTCGGAGATGTTCGGCATGGTGCGCCACACGCCTCAGAACGAGGATACGCCTTTCTATCCGAGGAGCCCGTACGGGGTCGCAAAGGTCTATGGCCACTTCATCACCGTGAACTACCGGGAGAGCTACGACCTCTTCGCGGTGAGTGGAATTCTGTTCAATCACGAGAGCCCGCGACGGGGGCTCGAATTCGTCACGCGAAAAGTCAGCGACGGCGTGGCCCGCATCAAGCTCGGCATGGCCGAGGTTCTGCGGCTCGGCAATCTGACGGCATGTCGGGACTGGGGGTACGCCGGCGACTACGTGGACGCGATGTGGCGGATGCTGCAGGAAGAAGAGGCGGAGGACTACGTGATCGGGACCGGCCTGATGCATTCGGTGCGAGATCTCTGTCGCGTGGCCTTCGATCACGTCGGACTCGACTGGGAAGCCTACGTGATGGAGGACCCGCGGTTCTTCCGTCCGGCCGACGTCGAGGAGCTGTGCGCCGACGCCTCGAAGGCCCGAGACAGGCTCGGCTGGACGCCCGGTGTGAGTTTCGAGGAGCTGGTCCGCATGATGGTCGACGCCGACATTGCGCGGCTGGCTCCGTGAAGCGGTGAGCCTGGCGGTCTCGACGGAGGGTCTGTCGCGCCATTTCGATGGCGTGACGGCTCTCGATGGTCTCGACCTGGCGGTCCCGACCGGGTCGATTTTCGGGTTCCTGGGCCCGAACGGGGCCGGCAAGACCACCACGATTCAACTGCTTCTCGGTCTTCTCGAACCCTCGGCGGGCAACGCGGCGGTCCTCGGCTGGGATGTCCGGACGGAGGCCGGGAAGATCCGTGAGCAGGTCGGCGTTCTGTTGGAGAGCGACGGTCTCTACGAACGGCTGACCGCGAGACAGAACCTGGATTTCTTCGCCCGGGTGGCGCGGCTTTCGAAGGGAGACCGGGACTCCCGGATCCGGGCCCTTCTCGAGGAGATCGGCCTCTGGCACCGCCGTGATGACCCGGTCGCCGATTTTTCGCGCGGCATGAAGCAGAAGCTCGCCCTGGCCCGGGCGTTCCTGCCCCGTCCGTCGCTCCTCTTCCTCGACGAGCCGACGTCAGGTCTCGACACTCCGACCGCCGTGGGGCTTCGCTCCGAACTGCTCTCCCTCGCTCGCGAGGAGGGCGTGACGGTGTTTCTCACCACGCACAACCTCCTGGAAGCGGAGCGCGTGTGCGATCGCGTGGCGGTCATCCGTCACGGGAAACTCCTCGCGGAGGGCACGCCCCAGACGATTCGCAAGGGCGAGAAGCGGAAACTGTTGGTGACCGCGACGGGGATCCGTCCCGCTCTGGTCGCGCGGCTGATGAACACGCCCGACGTGACGGGCGCGGATGTGGACGCGGAGGGGAGATTCGTTCTCGAGCTGGCCGAGGGAGCGGAGACCGCTCCGCTGATCCGTACCCTCGTGGAGAACGGCGTCGAGATTTCGGAAGCCCGGATCGTCGCCGCGACGCTCGAAGAGACCTTTCTCGCGCTGGTCGAAGAGGGAGAGAGGGCGCACCGAAGGGAAGAATTCGAACGTGGCGATCTCTCGCCATGAAGGACATGACCGTGGTCGCCGGAAAGGAGCTCCGGGAGATCGTGGGCGCCGGTGGCGGCCGCAAAGGGCTGATCCGTGAATTCCTGTTCGTCGGGATCTTCGGCGTCTTCTTCCCACTCACGCAGGCGGACGCCTGGCTGAGCGGAGGCGTGCCGGCCGTGTTCGCCCTGATGAGCCCGCTCTTCCTGGTCGGCCCTCATGGGGCGGACAGCTTCGCCGGCGAGCGCGAGCGCGGGACTCTCGAGACCCTCCTCGCGACCCGTCTTCCCGATCGCTCGATTTTCTTCGGCAAGATCTTCGCGGTGTGCGGCTACGCGTGGGTGGTGACGCTGTTCATCCTTCTCGCCAGCCTCCTCGCGCTGAACCTCGGCGTCGACACCTCAAGGGCGGGCGGCTCGGGCTCGCGGAGTGCGGGGGACGCCGGGCTCTTCATCTATCCCGCGTTCGTGTGGGTCGCCTGGGGGCTCGGATCCATCGCATCGGGTCTGCTGCTCGCGGCGATCGGG
>JARRPA010000032.1:0-12112 GCA_037383305.1 Gemmatimonadota bacterium
CCCGGAGCGAATTCGCTCCGGGCCTTCGGTTCTGCGGGCCCCGTTGCAGGACCCGGATTCGGCCTTCCCGCTACGAGCGCTGCGTCGCGGGCGACTCCGGCCGAGTTACGGCGTGAGGTAGTCGATCGCGTTGTCGAGCAGCGCGTTCGCGGAGTTGGGGTTGTGGGCGCCGAAGTCGCCCGAGTTGTAGACGAAGACGACTGCGTACGCGGCCTCGCGCTCCTGCACCGTCCAGGTCTGGTTACCGACGTCCGCGTCGTCGAGCACGAGCATCAGGTCTTCCCAGCTCGCGTATCCGCCGTTGATCAGGCCCGCCAGCTGGTCGAGCTTGTCCCGGTACTTCTGCTGGAGCGCCTCGAGCCCGGCCTCGTCGAGCCCGGCGTGGCAACCCTGACAGGCCTCGAGCGTGGGCATGAAGTTGTGGACGACGTGTCCGCCTTCGTCCTCGCTGAACGCCATGTGACAGGTGACGCAACCGTCGGTGAACGACTGGTGGGTGGCCTCGACGTATCCGTCGGCGTTCTCGCCGTAGTCGTATCCCGGGATCTGGTACGATCCGGCGCCGACAAACATGTCGCCCTGCGGGCTGCTGTGCGGCCCGAAGTGCCCGTAGCCGTTGTCGATCTGGCCCTGGTCGTTGTCGCTGTCTCGGCGCGCGTGGTGGAACTGGACGCAGGTCTGGCCGGGGCCGTAGCCCTCGATGACCGGAGCGGCCTCGTCGCCCGGCTCCCACGGGGCCGTGTAGGCCAGCTCGACGGTGCCCACCGTGCGCAGCTGCGCCTCGTTGCCGCCGCCATCCTCTCCGACGTGCGGGTCGTGACAGGTCGGGCAGCCGATGTGGCTGAATTCGTCGCCGAAGTCGTAGTCGGCGTACGCCGGGTCGTTCGCACGAATGAAACCTTCGGAGGTGTGGCAGTAGTCACACGAGGAGTTTCCGACATAATGCTCGCCCTGGAACTCCTCCACATCCCCGCCGGCCACCAGGGCATGCCCTGAGGTCTGCCACTCGGTGATCTGCGCGTTGTGGCAGTCGGCGCACAGCGAATTGTCCCACGTCGAGAAGGAGAGCTCGGGAATGTGGGCGTTGAAGTCCGGACCCATCGGCCCGTGGCAGGACTCGCACTGCACGCCCTCGAGGGCCGCCTTGCGGGCCAGGCCTTCCTCGGAATCGTCTCCGATGTACCCGCTGTAACCGTCGTCGGGCTCCACGCAGTTCGCCGGATCGATCTCGGTATCTCCGAAATTCACCGTGCAGTTGAAGCCGGTCGTGTGACACTGCAGGCAATAGAGATTCGTCTGACTCTCGGCATCCAGATCATCGTACGCGAACCGGTGGCCGGTCGTTACGTACTGGTTGGTGACGTTGGCATGGCAGTGCAGGCACGCGGAGCCGAAGTCACCCTGGAAGGCGAATTCGCTGACAGCAGAACCCGGAGGTCCTTGCGGCCCTTCCGGCCCTTCCGGCCCTTCCGGTCCCTGCGGTCCGGTGTCGCCTTCGCAGCCGAACGACACGAGCGCCATGGAAAGCGCCAGCAGGATTCCAAACCCTCTTCGACCCCTCATTTGCTCTCCTCCACTTTCTCGAAATGCCGGATACCCGGTCCGGCGGCCTTGGAAGTCGTAGATCGACGGGCCACAGCAGAGCACGAACCATACCGTACTTGCCCGCTTCCGTAATTTTGCCCATGTGGGTCATAACTTGCACTACTGTATCCGGTTACAGGACCGACTGAAGGATCTGAGCGATCGTCGAATCGCGAGAGCGCGGGTGATTAATTGGCCAGCAGCGGGACGTAATGGCTCAGCGCGACACCGGAGGCGGGGTCATCGCCAGCCATGCCGCGACGAGAACGACGGCCAGCATCACGAAGATCTCGATGCGAACGGCGAGCCTGAGGTGAGATGCGTCATCGGAGGTCCTGAAGGAAGGCGGTCCCGATGATGATTCCGACCGCGAGGAATGCCCGTGAAGAGACACGGCTCGCGACCCGGTGATAGTGCCAGCCTCCCTGAGGGGTCTCGGGGTGATCGGGAAGCACAGCCAGAAGCAGCACGCCGCCCAGCCATATCGCGGCGGCTCCGAGGTGCAGGGCATTGGCGGGGAGGGCGAGCGCCGGCTCGATCGTCGCAGGGTGCCCCGCAGCGGCTCCGACTACGACGCCGAGCATCGCGAACAGCCCGGCGACGCGGCCCGCACGTGCGCCTCCCGCGAAAAAGAACGTCAGGCCCGCGAGCAGTACCCGGCTACCTTCGACGACTCCGATGCGCGTGCGAATCGCCGCGGCGAAGCCCGCGAACAGCCCCATGTCGGCGGATCGGACGTCCAGCAACCAGTCGAGATAGTCCAGGCCGAGCAGCACCGTCGCGAGCAGCGCCGTGCCGGAAGCTGCGCGAAGCACCGAGGGCTCACGGACGAGACCGCTTCCCCCCGCGAACCACAGCACACCGGCGGCGGCCAGCAGGGAGGCCAGACCGAGGCCCCGGAAGAGCGTGCGTCGAAGCGGAGGGCCGACGGGATCGACGGTGACGGCCGTTGCGCCGGATGAGTCGCTCTTCCCCGCTACGGTTCCCCCTGGCTCTACCACCACGAACTCGATCTTGCCGGCCACGCGGTGGCCATCCACGGAGACCGTGCTCCAGTCGATCGTGTAGCGACCCGGTCCGAGATCCGGCAGGGCTGCGAGGAGCCGATTCCTCGAGCCCGGGATGGCCCTCACCTCGAGAAGCGTCGAGTCTCCCGCGGGAAATCGAAGCAGCAGGCGCGACAGACTCGGTTCCACGGCCGCCGAGAACTCGAGGAGTGCCTCTTCGGGCGCCGTCGCCAGTGCCTCTCCATTGGCCGGAATCGACCGATCCAGCCGGGCATGGCTCGCGACGGGCGCGGCGAACCCGGCCGTTACCGGCTCGGGCTGAAGAGCCGGAAAGGCTACGAGACCCGGCCGGGCGATGGCCCGTCCGCTGAAGAGGAGGGATGCTGACAGTGCCAGGGCGAGGGGCAGGACCCGGAGACTCCCGAGACCGCTCCGAGCGCCGACCGCTTCAGGCGCGGACTCGAGCCGAGCTGCGTGTGTCATGGATTTCGATCTCCGGGTTGGCCGCTCGCCGGTCCGGTACCGCCCGGCCGGCTGCGTCATCCTACTCGCGAATTCGCGGTCGGGCAAAAGACGATGCTTCTTCCCCGCAGGAACCCCGCTCCCGCAGGCGTGTTGTCACTACGGCCACCGGAGGCTTCAAGGGAGGAACGAGATGCACCGAGCCCGACGCGCCGCGAATGCGCTGTCACTGCTGTCCCTGGCGCCGGCCCGGGCTGTCGGCGATCGACGCGCCGGAGCTCGCCGAGCGGTCTCGGATCGAGCTCGGCACCGCCCACCCTCACGGCGTCGCGCTGGATGACTCGGCGGAAACCGCGTTCGTCACCTGCGAAGGGACGACGGAGACACCGGGTCGGACCGTAGCCGTCCGGCTGGGTCCTGAGCCCGCGGTCGCCTGGTCGATCGAAACCGGTCCCGTCCCGCTCGGCATCGCATGGATACCAGGCGACCCGGCCACAGGCTCACCATAGCCTCAGACGTTCGCCAGGGCCCGCTCGAGACGCTCCTGTGCTTCTGCCGCCACCGGCTCGAGTCCTTCGGCAGCCGCGACCTGCATCATCACGGTCGGTCGCGCTATGGATACCTCCGAGCCCGTACCCGTCTCGGCCACCACCACGTTGCAGGGCAGCATGAGGCCGATCGTGTCTTCGGCCGAGAGCGCCCGGTGTGCCAGCGGAGGGTTGCAGGCGCCGAGAATCACGTACGGCCGGAACTCCACGTCGATCTTCTTCTTCAGCGTTTCGCGCACGTCGATCCGCGTCAGAATTCCGAAGCCCTCGTCCTGCAGTGCCGCCTCCACCCGCTGCAGGGCATCGTCGTACGATACGCCCGGCAGCGCCCGGTACATCCCGAATTCGTTCTCCCGCATCGTTCTTCCTCCTCGGTGTTCGGATTTCCGATCCGCCGGCGTCACGGGCCGGTCACGACCTTGCATTGCAGCCTGACGAGCGGTCCCTTTCAGATCGTGAAACGAATCGTACCCGCCGTCCTGCTCCTGGGTGTCGCGGCCTGCTCCTCGAACCCCGAACCCATGACCTCGGTCTCCTCCGGATGGAGCGAGCGCGGGCAGGCGTCGTGGTACGGTCCGGGCTTCCATGGGAATCGCACCGCGTCGGGAGAAGTCTACGACATGGAGGCGATGACCGCCGCTCATCGGCAGCTTCCGTTCGGGACGAGGGTCGAGGTCGAGAATCTGGACAATGGCCGCCGGGCCGTGGTCAGGATCAATGACCGGGGCCCCTTTGCGCACGGCCGGATCATCGATCTCTCGAAGGCGGCGGCACGCGAGGTGGGCATGCTCGGAACCGGGATCGCCGAGGTCCGGCTCAGGGTGCTCGACGCCCCGACGCCCCCGACCTGCAGCCGCGTACAGGCGGGAGCCTTCGCCAACCCGGACAATGCGGAAGACCTGGCGCGACAGATCCGGCGCCGGGGGGAGACGGTGCGCGTGGAGCGCGGTCGGGACGGCCTCAACCGGGTGCTGATCGGTCCGTTCGAAGACTACCGGGAGGCAATGGAGGTGAGCCGGAGATTCGACGGTTCGATCCGTCCCTGCGAAGGATCCTGATGGGATCCCTGCCCCGCTGTCCGGGAGGGGTCAGAAACCCGGGTGAAGCGTCAGGGTATGGTGAGCGTCCGGGAGGATGCGGAGTCAGGCGTCGGGTGAACCGGGCGGTCTTCGAGGCGTGCAGCCCACGGTGTCCAGGGAGAACGTGAATGAAGTGGAATCGAAGCCTGATCCTTCCGGCGCTGATCGTCGCCGGGGCCACCGTCTCCCACCTGGCGACACCGTCGCCGGCCGAGGCGCAGTACTTCGGCCGAAACAAGGTGAACTACGAGTCTTTCGACTTCAAAGTGCTCGAGACCGAGCACTTCGACATCTACTACTACGAGGATGGTGAAGAGATCATCCCGGAAGCCGCGCGGATGGCGGAGCGCTGGTACGCCCGGATCTCGCGCCTCCTGGATCACCAGCTCAGCGGAAGGCAGCCGCTGATTCTGTATACCAGCCACCCGGACTTCGAGCAGACGAACGCCGTGTTCGGCGAGATCGGCGAATCGACCGGCGGTGTGACGGAGGTGCTCAAGCGGCGGATCATCCTGCCGCTCGCCGGTCCCCTCGACGCATCCGACCACGTGATCGGGCACGAGCTGGTTCACGCCTTCCAGTTCGATGTGACCAGCGTCGCCGGCGGCGGGGGCGTGGGGTTCCGCGGGCCGACGGCCCTGATGCTCCCCCTCTGGTTCATCGAAGGGATGGCCGAATACCTGTCGATCGGCCCGGTCGACGCTCACACGGCCATGTGGATGCGGGACGCGGCTGCCGGGTGCTGCGGCCTCCCGACGACCACCGACCTATCGAACAGCTGGGAGTACTTTCCGTATCGCTGGGGGCAGGCCTTCTGGGCCTTCGTGGCGGGACGCTGGGGCGACGAGGCCGTGGGCAAGGTGCTCAAGGTGGCCGGACGTTCGGGGAACCCGGAGGGCGCTCTCGAGGTGGTCCTCCAGACCTCGATCGCGGAGATCAACCGCGAGTGGCACCAGTCCATTTACGATGCCTACGAGTCGGTGGCGGCCGAGGTAGTCGACCCCGAGATGGTCGCGCGGATGATCCCGGAACTGCCGGACGTGGAATTGCCCCTGCAACCGGACGCGGACCCTCGGCCGGATGACTTCAACCTGGACGAGGATCAGCGCAAGGAACTGACCCGCGAGTTGTTCAGCGCGCAGCATCAGGGGGCACGGCTGCTGTTCTCGAAGCGAACGAGCGGAGGCGGTCTCAACATCGGACCGGCCTTGAGTCCGGATGGCAGCCGGATCGTGTTTCTCTCCGAGAAGAGCCTGTTCGCGATCGAGATGTTTCTCGCCGACGCCGACACGGGAGAGATCCTGAAGCGGATCACGAAGAACGCGACCGACACGCACTTCGAGAGCCTTCAGTTCATCAACTCGGCCGGCGCCTGGAGTCAGAGCGGCGACATGTTCGCCTTCGGCTCGATCGTGGGCGGCGACGCCGCCCTGACGATCCTGGATCCCAGCAACGGCGACAAGATCGTCGAGCACCGGTTTCCCGAACTGGGCGAAGTGTACACGCCGACCTTCTCACCGGACGGGCGCCGGGTCGCGTTCTCCGCGATCGTCGGCGGGTTCACGGACCTGTTCGTGGCGGACGTGCAGACCGGCGAGCTGCGCCGACTGACTCATGACCTGTTCACAGATCTGCAGCCGGCCTGGTCCCCCGATGGCGCGGCGATCGCCTTCGTCACCGATCGCTTCTCGACCGAACTTCCGACTCTCGGGTTCGGAAACTACCGCCTGGCGGTGATCGATCCGGACGATGGCGAGATCCAGGCGCTGCCGGTGTTCGGCCGCGGCAAGCACATCAATCCGCAGTGGACGCGAGACGGGCAGGGGCTCTACTTCATCACGGATGTCAGCGGAATCAGCAACATATACCGTTTCGACTTCCGCGGAGGAGATCTCGCCCAGGTCACCGATCTGATCACCGGGATCAGCGGCATCACCGCCACGAGCCCCGCGATCTCGACCGCGGCGCGGGCCGATCGCCTGGCGTACGCGGCGTTCGAGGGCGGCGACTACAACATCTACGTGCTCGAGACGCCCGAACAGCTCGCGGGCGTACCGATCGAAGGCGAGATCGAGGGCGTGAGCCCCGCGGTGCTGCCGCCCCAGGATCGACCCCCCGGACTCATCACCGTCATGCTCGACGAGCCCGAGCTCGGTCTGCAGGACACGTTGACGTTCGGGGCGGGGGAGTACAGTCCGAAGCTGAGTCTCGACTATGTGAGTCAACCGCAGATCGGTGCGGGTGTCGACCGGTACGGCGCCTTCTTCGCCGGGGGCATCTCGCTCTACTTCAGCGACATGCTCGGCAACCGGAATCTGAGCACGATCCTGAACATCAACACGGGATACGGCGACTTCTTCAAGAGCTCGGCGCTGATCGCCGCCTACGAGAATCGCCGCACGCGGTGGAACTGGTTCGTGGAAGGCGGGCAGATTCCCTACGTCACCGTCGGCTACGAGGCGGCCGGCTTCGAAGGCGGCGAGTACGTGGAAGTCGAGCGACGCGTCTGGCAGGTAAGCCGCCAGCTGATCACCGGGGTGACCTATCCGTTCAGTCGGGCGAGCCGGTTCGAGGTATCCGGCGGATACCAGAACCTCGACTACTCCGATGAGCGCCGGATCACGGCATACGACGCATTCACCGGGCAGGTGATCGGCCAGGAGACCATCGATCTCCAGGCCCCTCGATCCCTGAACCAGGGCCTGTTCAGTGCGGCGCTCGTCTACGACAACACGGTCTTCGGAGGAACGGGTCCGATCCTGGGCCAGAGATATCGGCTGGAGCTGTCCCCGAGAATAGGAGACCTCAACTACCTCGGAGCCCTGCTGGACTACCGGAAGTACTTCATGCCGGCCCGTCCCTTCACGATCGCGACGCGGTTGCTGCACTACGGAAGATATGGAGGCGACGCGGAGGCCCGGTGGTTCGAGGTCGACGAGAGCTCGCCGCCGGCCTGGGCCAATACCCGGGTTCTCAACGACCTCTATCTTGGGACTCCCACGCTCGTGCGCGGCTACAACAGCGGCTCCTACAGCGCGGATGAGTGTGATTTCGATCCATCCAGCGGCAGGACCACCTGCAACACCTACGACCAGTTGTTCGGGAGCCGGGTCGCGGTGGGCAACCTCGAGCTCCGCATCCCGCTGCTCGGGTTCTTCGGTGTGATCCCGTCGCCGGGATTCCCTCCGCTCGAGATCGCTCCCTTCTTCGACGCCGGGATCGCCTGGAACGACGCGAACGATCCCACCTTCTCCTGCGGTTCCGGAGAGACGGCGGGGCTGAACTGCCGGGAGATCATCACCAGCTACGGGGTCGCCGCTCGTCTGAACTTGCTCGGCTTCCTTATTATGGAAATGGACCTCGTGCACCCGAACAACCGGCCGGGTAAGGGCTGGTATTTCCAGTTCAACCTCGTCCAGGCATTCTGAGTTGTGCCGAGGAGCCCGGGTGGCGCGATTGTTCGCGTCGAACGGGACATCTCGATGTTCCCATCTTCATCGCGGGAGGACTTCGTGGGCTTGATTCTGAGCATTCTGATCAACGCGGCGGCCCTCTGGGTCGCGGCCCAGCTCCTCGCAGGCATCTCCGTCGACGGCACTTCGACCCTGCTGCTCGCGGCCCTCGTCTTCGGTGTGGTCAACACGTTCATCAAGCCGCTCGTGTCGTTGCTCTCCCTTCCGATCACGATTCTCACTCTCGGCCTGTTCCACTTCGTGATCAATGCGGGACTGCTGGCCCTCACGGCCTGGATCACGCCCGGATTCACGATCTCGGGATTCTGGGCCGCGCTGTTCGGCGCGATCATCGTATCGCTCGTCGCGACGTTCCTCGACGGGATCATGACGAGCGATTGACCGGAAATCGAAGGGACAATCCAGCGTGGATCACTTCGGAAGAGATCAACTGAAGGAACTGTTCGAGGTGACGGCCGGCCCCGCCGTCAGTATCTACATGTCGACCCATCGGAAAGGGCCCGACGTGGCGGCGCAGCCCCTGCGACTGCGTGCCGCGCTGCAGCAGGCGCGAGAGCTGATGGACGACGGCGAGCCACCTCGCTCGGATGCCCTGCTCCAGCCATTCGAACAGCTCGTGGGCGACGAGGAGTTCTGGCGCCACCAGGCCGACGGCCTGGCGCTGTTCTCGAGCGACGGTTTCGAGAAGCTGTACCGGCTCCCGGCTTCCGTTCCGGATCTCGTCGTGGTGGCGCCCACCTTCCATACGCGTCCGCTGGTGGAGTTCCTCCAGGCGCCGGAACGATTCTGGGTGCTGGGTCTGAGCCAGAAGGACGTCCGCCTGTGGGAGGGCACCGTGTCCGGGCTGAGCCCGGTGAACCTGGATACGGTTCCCACCAGTCTTCGCGAGGCGCTCGGCTTTCAGATCGAGAAGGACCGGCTGTCCATGCACAGCTCGGGCGGTCACGGAAACAAGCCGATGTTCCATGGGCACGGGGCGGGTAAGGACGACACCCGGTCCGAGCTGGAGCAGTTCTTCCGCAAGGTGGACTCGGGGATTCAGGTCCTGCTCGAAGACGAAATCGGTCCGATCATCCTCGCGGCGGTGGACTACTATCACCCGATCTATCATGGAATCAGCAAGCTGGAGAACCTGGCCCCGGAGGGTATCATCGGGAACGTGACCGACTGGGATTCCGCGCGCCTGCACGAGGCGGCGTGGCCGATCGCGAAAGCGGGCGTGGACCGGAAAATCGATCAGGCCATCCAGCTCTGGGAGAGTTCCTACGGGAAGGGCAAGGTGGAGCGCGACATATCCGCCGCCGCCCGGCTCGCGGTGGCGGGACGGATTCGCCTGTTGCTCAGCGAGAAGGCGCGGAGAATCTGGGGTCACTTCGATCCTGCCACGGGCGACGTCCAGGTCCTCCAGGAAGGCGGAACCGACCCGGGCGGCAACGCCGTCGACCTGATCGACGAGATCGCGGAGCGGACACTTCAGCTCGGCGGTCGGGCCCTGACCCTCGACGCGGGCCGCATGCCCACCGATACCGGGATCGCCGCCGTCCTTCGCTGACGACGAAAGGAAAACTCAGTAGTAGGGGTTCGCTCCCGCTTCGTGATTCGTGACGTCCACGATGTCGCGAATCTCCGGGAGCGACTCCTCCAGGATCCGGCGGATGCCCTGGGCCAGCGTCACGGCGGCCATACCACACCCCTGACAGCCCCCTTGCATCTGCAGATACACGACGTCATCCCGGACGTCCACGAGCGTCACCGCCCCGCCATGTCCGGCGATGGAAGGGTTGATCCGGGTCTCGATCACGTGCTTGACGCGGTCGACCAGCGGTCCCTGGGGCGCATTCGCGCCGATGGGCTTGATGTTCGGACTCTCCACCTTGAACCCACTGCCTTGCAGGTTCTCGACCCAGTCCACCGTCGCGCCCTCGAGAAGCTCGGCGCTGTCAGCGTCCACGAAGAGCTGAAATCCGCCGCCGTCCAGCTTTCGGTCGCCTTCGTCGCTTTCACTCGTCTCGATCAGCGCAAGGTCGTATCGAGGCGCCAGCGGACTCGAGTCGAGCACCTCGATGCGGACGGCCAGATCGCCCTCCTCCATCTCCATGAAGGCGAGGACCCTCTCCCTCGCCTGGTCCGTAAACGTGATCACAGTCGATGCGTCCTCCTGATCGATCGGCCGGTCAGCCGCCGAGTGCGGCACGAAGGCCGAACAGCAGATTCGCCGGCCGTTCCGCCATCCGGCGCATGAAATACGAGTACCACTCCGAGCCGTACGGCAGGTAGATTCGCATGTTCAGCCCGTTCGAAACGAGCTGACGCTGATACTCCCGCCGTACGCCGTACAGCATCTGTAACTCGAAAGCGTCCTCCGGGATCCCCTCCCGGGCGACGTGCGCGAGCGTGGCGTCGATCATCCGCTCGTCATGCGAGGCGATGGCCGCCCGCGTTCCGCCGTCCAGCAGCAGGCGCATCAGCCGTATGAAACTGGCGTCCACCTCCGACTTCTGCTGAAATGCGACAGAGGCCGGCTCCTGATAGGCCCCCTTGCAGAGCCGGACGGGGGCACCGACCCGCACCAGTTCACGAACGTCCGCCTCGCTCCGCCTCAGGTACGACTGGATGACAATTCCGACATTGGTGTGTCTCTCGAATACCCGGTGGAAGATCTCCAGCGTCCGCTCGGTGTGTTCGGAGCTTTCCATGTCGATGCGCACGAAATTGCCTAGCGACTCTGCGTGGCGGACGATTCCCAGGATGTTCTCGAAGCAGAATTCGGTGTCGATGTCCAGTCCGAGCTGCGTCAGCTTCAGGGAAATCGTCGACACCGCCTCGCTGGCCTCGATCCGGTCCAGACTCGCCCGATACGCGTCCGCCGCAGCCTCCGCATCCGCGCGCTCGCTCACGCTCTCGCCGAGGAGGTCCATCGTGACGCGGAATCCTTCGTCATTCAGAGCCTTGGCCGTGGCCAGCGCCTCATCGGAGGTCTCTCCGGCGACGAACTTCGCCGCCATGTGGCCCGCCCCCGGGAGTTCCTGGAGAACCCGGCGGAACTCGTCGACGCCGAAAAGTGACTCGACGCGGAATCCTGCCTCTTCGATCGTTTCGCGTCCGCCTTCCTGGCGGTCGACGGCGGCCAGGATCATGAGGACCGTGCCCTCTTCGGCCTTCACGGCCTCGCAGGCCTGGAGCGCCGAGCCTCCCGTCGTGATCACATCCTCCGCGACGATGACCCTGCCTCCGGACTCGAAGCAGCCCTCGATCTGGCGAGCGGTTCCATGTCTTTTCGCTCTCTTGCGCACCGAAAAGGCATGAATCGGCCGGCCTCTCCGGAAACTCTCGCCGGCGATCGCGTACGCGATCGGGTCGGCGCCCATGGTCAGACCGCCGATCAGATCGGGCAGGAGACCGGACGCCTCGATCGCCTCCAGGCCCACCTCCCCGAGAAGAACCTGTCCTTCGGCGTGCATGGTCGTCGTCCGGCAATCGATGTAGAAGTCGCTCTTGCGGCCCGATGACAACGTGAAGTCGCCCAGCCGGAACGACCGGTCGACGAACAGGTTCAGCAGGCGTTCACGTGCATTCATGGCAGGTTCCGAAGAGCTTGATGTGGCGTGTGATGGGTGCGAATCCCGCGGCCTCCGCGACGGCCGTCAGCGCCCGGTCCACCTCGGGGTCATCGAACGGAGAGACCCGTCCGCATTCGGTGCAGATCAGATGGTCGTGCCGCGCCGCGCCGAGCTGTACCTGATACCGCTTGAAGCCTTCATCGAAGTCGTGCTCCGTGGCCAGACCCAGCTCCACCAGGAGAGCGAGCGTCCGATAAATCGTGGCCTTGCCCAGACGCTCTCCCCGCTCCCTCAGCTCGCCGGCGACCTCGTCGGCCGAGAAATTCCGCGGCGACTCGAACAGCAGGCGCGCGATGGTCTCACGCTGGTGCGTAAAGGGAAGCTCCCGCTCCCGCAGCT
>JARRPA010000033.1:0-10603 GCA_037383305.1 Gemmatimonadota bacterium
CTGATCTGTTGGCCGAAGGCATGGGCCTGCCGGACGTCGTGCTTCGCACGGCCACCTTCCTCGTCCTGATCGGGTTCCCGATCGCGGTCGTGCTCGCGTGGGCCTTCGAGATGACGCCTGAGGGAGTGAAGAAGACCGAGGACGCGGAACCCGGTGAGATCACGCAGATCATCGAGGCGCCGAGGAGCGCCCGCTGGCCGGCTGGCCTGTTGGCTCTCGCGGGCATCGCGGCGCTCGTGTGGGGGGCCTGGTACGTGGGGAAGCGGGCGGGAGAATCGGCGGCGAACCTGACGGCGTCGAGCGAAGTGACCTCCGATCCACTCGCCGCCCGAACCCCCGATCCTGGCGGCGCCGTCCGGACTGCCGCTCTGACTGCCGGCTCAGACGACGGTCGCCGGACGATCGCGGTGCTGCCGTTCGAGAACATGGCCGGGACGGCCGAGGCGGAGCCGTTCGTCGTCGGAGTACACGACGACCTGCTGACCCAGCTCTCCAAGATCAACGGGCTCAAGGTTACGTCGCGCACGTCGGTAAAGGAGTATCGCGACACCGAGAAATCGATCCCGGAGATCGCATCGGAACTGGGTGTGGAGACGGTGCTCGAGGGAGGCGTACAACGGGCTGGAGACCAGGTCAGGATCAACGTGCAGCTCATCGACCCGTCCACCGACGAACACCTGTGGGCCGAAACCTACGACGCCCAGCTCACCGCTGAGAATGTCTTCTCGATCCAGAGCGAGATCGCCCGGAGCGTGGCGGATGCGCTCGAAGCCGAGCTCAGCCCGGCCGAGTCGCGCGAGCTCGCGGTCGTCGCGACCCGGAATCTGGATGCGCTCGCGGCCTACCACGCCGGACGGGTCGCGTGGGAGGACCGGGGCACAGGCGTCCACGCGGACGCCTGGGCGGGCCTTTCGATGATCCTCTCCTGGAACGCCCAGACTCGGACGGACGTGGACCTCGAACGGGCGCGAGCCGCGATCGAGCGCGCCGAGGCGATCGCCCCGGGAAGCGCCGCCGTGGAGATGGCGCGGGGCTACTACGCGTACTACGCAGATCGCCGGTTCGACGATGCACTCGAGCACTTCCGGACGGCGGATCGACTCCGTCCCTCCGACGCGGGCGTGAAGGCGGCGATCGCCTACATCCTGAGGCGGAAGGGAGCCTTCGACGCTGCCAGCCAGGAATTCTCGAGAGCGATCGAGCTGGATCCGCGAAACGCCGGACTCTACATCGGCCAGGCAGAGGCGTTCAACGCGATGCGTCGGTGGAGGGCCGCGGAAGCCGTGATCGAGCGCGGGCTGGTCATCGCGCCACGCAATACCCGGCTGATCGCCTACAAGATCGACGCCATGGTCGATCTAGATCGAAGCCTGGACCGAGCCGCCAGCTACGCGGCAGAAATCGGGTTCGCCGTTCCAGCTGATTTCGAGTTGAACAACGCCCGCGCAAGACTCGAATGGGCCGCGGGCAACGACGGAAGGGCAGTCGAGCTGCTGAACGCAGCACCGCGGCTCAGCGAAGCCGACGAGCTGCGCTACTGGATCGATTCCGGTTTCATCCATCGCCTCGACGGCAACGTCGAGGCGTCTCGCGTCGCCGGTGAGCGACTCGAGCAGTTGGCTCCGACTCTAACCGAGAGGGACGGCATCCGTGCCTCGATTCTTTCCATTGCTCACGGACTGCAGCTGGATTCGGCCGTGGCCCGGGCCCGGGCCGACGAAGCGGTGAATCGCGCCGGGGAGTCGGGGGACATGATGATCGGTCCGCGTCTGCTGGCTGTAAGCGCTGGCGCCTACCTGTTGATTGGTGACCACGAGTCGGTCGCCAAGATTCTGGTCGCTCTCGCGAGCCGACCCGGAGAGTTCATCAGCGTGGCCGAGCTCGAGCTGTCGCCGACGTTCGAGGACTTCCGGGAGTCGCCCGAATATCCTGAGGTGCTGGCCGCCTTCGAGGCCGCCGAGGCCGAGGCGGCGCGGATCGATAGGGAGGCGGGGCTGTGATGCTGATCCTGCAGGAAGCGGGAGCCGCGACCCCCGAGGGCCTGGTCGAGTGGATCGTCGCACTGGCGCCGTCGGCCCTGATTCTCGTGCTCACGATCGTCGTCGCGGCGGCTCTTCGCCACTGGTTCGAGCGCAGCGCATCGTCGGCACAGGGCCACAAGGTGCGCAACCAGCTCATTCTGCTGGCGCTGACCGCGGTGGGCCTGTTGATCGTGGTCCTCATGCTTCCGGTCAGCGACGACTTCCGCAGCGACATCCTCGGGCTCGTGGGCATCGTGCTCAGCGCGGGCATCGCCCTGTCGTCCACGACCTTTCTCGGGAACATGCTCGCGGGGCTTATGCTGCGGGCGGTCCGCAACTTCCGGTCGGGAGACTTCATCGGCGTGCAGGAGCACTTCGGCCGCGTCTCGGAGCGGGGCCTGTTTCATACCGAGATTCAGACCGAGGAGCGGAACCTGGTCACGCTCCCGAACCTGTACCTGGTGACGAATCCCGTCACGACCGTCCGGTCGTCGGGGACGATCGTCGCAGCCACTGTGTCGCTCGGATATGACGTGCCGCGCGCCCGGATCGAGGAGTTGCTGCTCGAGGCGGCCCGGAACGCGAATCTCGAGGATCCGTTCGTCACGACCCAGGAGCTCGGCGACTTCTCGGTCACGTATCGCATCGCCGGCCTGCTGACCGAGGTGAAGTCGCTGATCTCGGCCCGGTCGCGGCTGCGCGGCGCCATGCTGGACAGCCTGCACGGCGGCGGCATCGAGATCGTCAGCCCGATCTTCCACAACCAGCGAAAGCTGGAGCCCGACCAGCTGTTCATTCCGAGAGTCGAGCCGAGGAAGGTCGCGACGGTGGAAGAGGAGGCCGCGGTGCCGGAGGAGATCCTGTTCGACAAGGCGGAACAGGCCGAGGCCGAGGAGAAGATTGAGCGTACGCTCAGCTCCGTGTCCGACGAGATCAAGGCGGTGGAAGGCGAGCTGAAGAGCGCTTCCGAGGAAGAAAGGCCGGTGCTGGAGCGGAAGCGGCAGCGCCTCGAAGCCGAAAAGGAGCGCCTGGCCGCACAGTTGGAGCGGGAGAAGCAGGAGAACGAGAAGAAAAAGAAGGAAGAAGAGGGCGGCTGAGCCTCCAATCGCCTGACGGAGAGCACCGCACGCGCGCACTCCATTTTGCCCCTGCCGACGCGTTTCTGCGCAAGAAGGGTCGAAGGGTCGCCACGAAGGCGACGCAACAAGCTCCGACCCCTTGAGCGAGGAGAAACGCCATGCGCACTCGTCTATCTCTTGCCTGTGCGGCACTCGTAATCGTCGGCTGCAGCGACGCTCCCATGGCACCGGAGACCGACCCGGCGGGGCTCGCCCCCGAATCGTCCGTGGTGTTCAAGACTCCGGATCAGAGTCCCGGACCCCCCTTCTGGACGATCTCCGGGACTGGTGGGTTCATCCCGAACGACGGGACGTGGGCTGCCATCCCGTTCCTCCGGGAGATGGACTGCACTCCATCGGGCCAGAACCTGCTCCTGCTGGCAGGTCCCCCGGCATTCGGCTGCACGCTCACGGTCGAGGGTCACGAGCACTGGCAGAACGGCCCGGGCATCGACCCGGCGCCCCGCCAGACGAAGTCCCGGGGGGTGGGATCGGTACCGATCGTGTTCGTGCTCTGGTCGGAGGTAGAGCCGGCGAAGGCCGGGGGGCTGACCTTGGCCGAACTGCTCGCGCTGCCTTCTGCGACGATCGGCCATGCGGACCGCTATGTGGAGACGGACGTCTACGGGGTGTCCGGACCGCTCGGGGCCGGTAACGGAATGTACAAGATCTCCGCGGATGGAGAGCTCGAGGACGGCAGGTCGTTCGATCTGCAAGTGAACGAGGTGCTCGGCGAGCTGCAGCAGGTCCGGATCGACTTCGGTTCCTGATCCGGGCGCACCCGGGAGGTGCTCGGGCGAGCCGGACGGGCGACCGCGCGGCGAGAGGGCCGTCGCCGGTCGTCCGGTCCCGGTCGCTTCCCTCAGAGTCCGAGCGCGGCGCGTGCCGAATCGGCCGCGGCGCGCAGCGGCCCACTCGCGAGATCGAGCTCCTCGAGAGCTCTCGCGCGATGCTCCCGCGCCGCCGCCTCGCGGCCGAGCGCGTCCGCCACCCGGGCCCTCCGGAGCAGGATCGAGGCCCGGAGCGTGCCGTCTGCGCGGGACGCGCGCCATGCCGGGAACTGCACGGACTCGTACCAGCGCAGCAGGGGGTCCGCGTCCCCGGCCCGGCCCGCGTCGAGCAGCCAGCCGGCCGCAGAGAGCCGGTTCACGGCCGTGAGATAGGGGTGCGCGTTCCCCTCCCGTCGGAACCAGGCTCTCTCTGCCCGGTCCCGCTCGAGCTCCCGCAACGCATCCGCCGCCGCCTCCGTCCGGCCCGCGGCCCCGAGCGCGAGCGCGTCGAGCGAGCGCGCGAGGTGCGCGGCAGGCACGGTGTCCCGCTCGTCCGGCGCGGAGGCGGTCCAGGCTGCGAGACGCGAACGGGCCTCCGCCAGCGCCTCCGTGTCTCCCCGCGCCGCCGCCGCGACGCCGTCGAGCCAGGCGAGTTCCGACCGGCTCGACGGATCCAGTTCCGGCCCGCGCGCCAGCGTTTCGCGCCACGCTTCCCCGGCACCGGCCGAAAGCGCGCCGAGCCACTGCCCGATCGCCGCGAGTCGCCACGCCAGGAGGAGCGGTTCAGGCCCGCTCGCCGAGGCGACGTACTCGTCCATGACGACGAGCGCTGAGTCCCAGGCCCCGCGCGCCGCAAGCGCGTGCGAGATGCTCCGCAGCGCTCCACGGCGGGCCGCGGCCGGGACGGGGAGCGCCAGCGTCCGCTCCTCGAGCGCCGTCTCGCCCCGCGGGAACCCGTATGCGAGCACCTCTCCCCCGAGGCGCGAAAGATCGAGCGGGCCCTCGTAATCGACGAGCTGGCGCGCGAGCGAGTCGGTCGCCACGGGGTCCGGTTCGTCACCGGTCGCGGCGAGTCCGTGCAGGAATCGGTACAGCCGGACCTGGTCGAGCCCCACCTCGGCCATGCTCGTCGAGTCGGCGCCGAGCGCGTCGAGCTTCTCGATCGCGGTCCGGGTCGCCGCCGTGTCACGGTCGGCGAGCGCCATCCAGAACAGGTGCTGCCAAAGAGTGGAGCTCGTCGGGTTGAGCGCCACGGCCCGCTCGATCGCCGTGCGCGCCTCCTCCTGCGTCTCGCCGAGAAACATCCCGTTGTGGATGATCTGGTCGGCATACGCGAACCAGGCCCGCCAGGAGTCAGGATACCGCTCTGCCACGTCTCGCATCTGCGCCACCAGCTGGCTCAGGCTGTCGGCGCGTCCCGCCTCCATCAGCGCTCGCTGCCGTTCGGGACGCGCGTCCCGATGCTCCCAGATCGCTTCCCGGACCGCCGGATCTACGGGACGCGAAGAGTAGTCCATCGCGTCCAGGTAGCGGGCGCCCGCCAGCCAGACGGTCGAGTCGAGCGCGAAGGCGCGGGCAAACGGCTCCGGTGCGTCCCTCCAGCGTCCCTGGGCGGTCGCGAGCTCGCCGGCGAGAAACGCTCGGAGCGCCTCCACCGAGCGGGTGGTGAGCGCGTGCGGCTCGAAGGAGGGCGCCCGGCCCGACGGCCAGAGCTCGCGGACGAGCGCGAGGGTGATCGAGTCCGTGAGGGCCCCGATGTCGCCCGCCGGGGCCTCCGCGGTGGCGCGCACCGCGGCGGTCGTCGAGCCCGCCTCGAACACGCCCACCTCGGCCCGCACCTCCGGGGTCCCGTCGTCCGGGCTTCCTGTCCGTACGAGGCTGCCTCGCACCACGCGGCCGGCGCCGAGCTCCCGCGCGAGCTCCTCGCCCTCGACCGCCGTCCCGGACGGGCCCGGGGAGGCGGTGCGGGCCGCGACCGTCGTACCGTCGATCGTGCGCAGCTCGCCGAGACCGTCGAGGGTCGCCCCGAGCGTGATCACGAGATCGCGTCCCATCCGCGCGAGCTCCTCGTCGCCGGCAGGTGCGGAGAAGGGAAGGACCAGGACGCGGTACGGATCCGCGGACGCGGCTGTCGGCGTCACCTCGACCGGACCGGACTCCGGGCCGCCGCGAGGACCGAGCCGGATCCAGCCGAGCGCCGCGGCGCCCGCCAGGAGCAACGCGGCCGTTCCGAAGAGGGCCAGGAGGCCCGAAGGCCAGCGCTCCCGCGCCGGTCGCGCGACGATCTCGCCGATCTCCGCCCGCGTCGCCGCTTTCGTGCGGCGGATTCCCTGGGGCGTGAGCTCGAGTGCCCATGCGAGGACGATCGCGACCGGGAAACCGAGCATGACCATCGCGAGCACGAGCGTCATCGCCGTCTCGGGCAGCCCGAGGGCGGGAAAGACGATGTCCGCCAACTGGAGGACGACGAACGCGGTCGCACCGTAGACGGCCGCCACCCGGAACACGTGCCGGCGCTTCAGCTCCGCGAGCAGTCCGCGCGGTCCCGCGGAGCCGTCCTCCGCCCCGGCCGTCGTGGAGAGGGCCTCCCGCAGCGCGACGGCGTCGGCGAAGCGGTCGGCCGGCTCCTTCTGGAGGCACCGCGCGATGACGTGCGTGAGCGCCGGCGGTGTATCCGGACGGAGGTCGGCGAGCGCCGGGGGGTCGTCGTGTCGGATCGAGTGGATCACGATCGCGTCGTCGTCGCCCGTAAACGGACGGCGGCGGGTCAGCATCTCGTAGAGCAGGGCCCCGAAGGACCAGACATCCGTCCGGGCGTCCAGGGTCCCGCCCCGTGTCTGCTCCGGGCTCATATATGCGATGGTGCCGAGCCGGACGCCGGCGCGGGTCGTCTTCGCGCCCGCTCCTTTCGCGATTCCGAAGTCGAGGATCCGCGCCCGGCCGTCCGGCGCGAGCGCGACGTTCGCCGGCTTGATGTCCCGGTGGACGATGCCCGCCTCGTGCGCTGCGGCCAGCCCGTCGGCGATCTGCCGCGCGATTCCGATAGCTTCCTCCACCGGGAGCGGTCCGCGCGCGATCCGGTCGGCGAGCGTCTCGCCCTCGTAGTACGCCATGGCGATGTAGAGGCCTCCGCCGGGCGCCTCGCCGACGTCGAACACGGTGAGGATGTTCGGGTGGTCGAGTCGCGAGGCCGCGCGCGCTTCCGCGAGAAAGCGCTCCCGCGCCGTCGGGTCCGCCTCCAGCCAGCCGGGGAGGATCTTGAGCGCGACGTCGCGGTCCAGGCGGTCGTCGCGGGCCAGGTAGACGATGCCCATTCCCCCGCGGGCGAGCGGCCGGACGACCCGGTACGGGCCGATCGCCTCAGGAACGCCGTCCGTCTCGCCGCCGGCCTGGACGAGGGCCGCTACCCGGTCGGGATCGAGCCGCTCGAGAAAGTCCCCGGCGGCGGCGTGCGAGGCGAGGAGACTTCGCACCTCGGCGACGATCGCGGGATCGTCCTCGGACGAGGCGAGCCAGGCCTCGCGCGCCCCGGGATCCCGGTCGAGCACCTCCGCGAAGAGCTGTTCGACCCGTTCCCACGCGCCGGGAGGGAGCCGCTCCGTCATGCGTCCGCTCCGTTCGGGCGGCCGCGGAGAGAGTCGTGGAGCCAGGCGCGCGCGAGCGCCCAGTCGTACTTCACGGTCCGGGGAGAGACGTCGAGCGCGTCCGCGGTCTCCTCGACGGAGAGCCCGCCGAAGAAACGGCATTCGACGACCCGGGCGTGGCGCGGGTTCCGCCGGGCGAGCTCGTCGAGCGCGCGGTCGAGGTCGAGCAGCTCATTCGCGATCTCGTCCACGGCGAGTGTCGCGGCGTCGAGAGAGACCGGCCGGGCCCCGCCACCCCGCTTCTTCGCCGCATGCCGGCGCGCGTGGTCGACGAGCACCTGGCGCATCGCCCTAGCGGCCGCGCCGAAGAAATAGGCCCGACCCTTCCGGGTGACGCGGGTGTCGTCGACGAGCCGGACGTAGGCTTCGTGCACGAGCGCCGTCGTCTGGAGCGTGTGGCCGGCCCGCTCCCCGGCGAGCTGGCGGTGGGCGAGGCCCCGGAGCTCCTCGTACACGAGAGGCAACAGGGCATCGAGTCGGGCCGGGTCTCCCTCCGCTCCCGGCTCGAGCAGCGTCGTCGTCCTGTCACGAATGCCTGACTCCACGCCCGCCTCCTCTCCCGTCCAGCATACCCGGATGCGTGGCGGAGGTCCAAGAGAGGCCGGCGGCGATGGGCCGCCGAAGGGGGACAGCGCTCCGCGTCGACCCTGAAGGTGACAGGGCTGCAGACATTTACAACTATGGTTGAGATGATGTGTTGTAATGTTATGATTTACAGTGATATAGCGCGCTATCACAGTGGGTCGTCCCGGTTTGCGGTCGGGCGACCCGGAGGCCATCAATCTTCTGTCCGATCACGCCCGGCAAACGAGGTCGATCGAAGCGGAGCTGGTCCGCAGATCGAAGGCGCCATGATCCGAGAGGAATGCCCTTCGGAAGCGCGGCTGAGGGCCCGGCCGCAGACGTACCGTGATCGGGCCCTCCGGACGTCAATCGTCGCTGCCCGCCGCGGTCTCCTGATATGAAGCGACCTTCCATGCTCCGCCCTCGCGGACGTAGGTGGATGACACGAGGATCTCCTTCGCCAGGGCCTCGCCCTCGCAGCTCGCGTCCTGTTCCGCTTCGTAGGTGAGAATCGCCACGTCCTCGCTCACGCGATGCACCTTCCAGTCCTCGAACTCGTACTCGCCGACGTCGCAGACTCCCGCACTGGCGTTCGCGATGATCATGGCCCGGTCGTCGGACATGCCCCACTCACCGATCTGCATGGTGGTCGCCGCGAGGTGCTCCTGAAACGGAGCGGCGTCGCCCTCCTTCCAGGCCTTCCACAGCGCCGTCTCGATCGTCGCGAGCTCCTTCGTCAGCTCGTCCTGTGCGACCGCCTGTTTCGGTGCCGTGAATCCGACCGCTGCCAGAACCCCGGCAACGAGAATGATGATCTTCGATTTCATGCCGTCCTCCTTCGGATGGGTAGAACTTCGGGACACGCCAGTATAGCCGAGCGGAGGGGAGGAAAGGGAGGCCGTCGGAGGTCAGTCGTCTTCGATCTCCCTTCGCAGGGCCCGCGCCTCCTGCGCCGGACGGAACTCGGGGTCCGCCTCGGCCCAGACTGCGAGCGCCGCGTCCAGGTGCTGGAGCGCCTCCTCGCGCTCTCCGCGCGCCAGCGCGTACCTGGCGGCCTCGACCCGCGCCTCGGGATCACCTCCCCACAGGGCGAGGAGCCGTTCCAGGTCTTCTCCGGCGTCGTCGAGGCGCCCGAGCTCGCGGAGGCAGCGGGCCCGGTAGCGGAGCGCGGTCGCATTGCCCGGAACCAGCTCCCGGACCTCGTCGAACCAGGGGAGCGCCCGCTCGCAGCTCCCGTCCTCCCGCTCCGCCAGCCAGCCCTTCGCGAACGCCACGTCGCCCTCGATGCTGAAGGGATCGCCGGCCTCCGCCTCGTAGGCCGCCTCCAGCCGGGCGATCGCGTCCCGAGCCGCCGCGAGGTCGCCCCGGTCGAGGTGGATCACGAACTCCGGTCCGCCGAGCGCTCCCGAGAGGGGCGGCCCGAGCTGGGCGCCGAGGCTGTCGATCTGCGCGAGCGCGAAGTCGCCGCGGTCCCACTCGGACGCGTTCCAGAGCAGGGCCGAACCGGCCGCCCACCCCAGGATCTGCCTCGGCGATCCGATCGCCGGCGCCAGCCGAGTCCATGACCGGTAGGCCTCCTCCAGCGGCGCGTACTGTCCGCGGTCGTTGGCGATCTTCGCCGCCAGCCGCTCGGCGTGCCACCGGTCCCAGTCCGTGCGGGCGAGGGAGCGGGCCTCCTCCACTCGGTTCTCCGCCTCCTCGTAACGGCCCTGCCGGACGTCGGCCCAGCCGAGGTCCCGGATCAGTGACACGTCGTCGGGGGCCGCGATCCGCGCCTCCTCGATCTCGGCGCGGTACGCGTCCACGTCGCCCCGGTCCAGGTACACGCGCGCGACCCGACGCCGGCTGCTCACCGTGCCGGCGAGGCGCTCGTCGCGGCGCGCGAGAACGGCTTCGGCGCTGTCGTACCGGCCCGCGGCCGAGTAGGCGGCGCCCAGCCGCGCCATCGCGACCACGTCGGTGGGGTCGAGGGCGAGCAGCGCCCGGAGCTGCTCGATCTCGGACTGCCGGTCGCCGAGCACGTCTGCGATCACCGCCAGGTACCATCGCGCCACCGGGTCCTGCGGGTAGACCTCGGCCCAGTAGCTGCCCGTCCGGCGGCGCGCCGCTTCAGGGTCGTTGTCCAGCATCAGGTCCGAGAACATCCGGCTCTGGAGGCGGAGTCGCTCGGGAAGCCGCCACGCGTAGCGCTCCAGAGCTTCCCGGCTCTTTCGCGCGCTCTCGAGATCGCCGAGCTGCCAGTACAGATCCGTAGCCAGCATGTGTGCCAGGGCCGCCGTCGAGTCGGCCGCGATCGCGCGCCTGGCGGCGGCAACCGCCCCTTGCAGGTCGTTCTGGGAAAAGAACGCCTGCTCAGCCTCCGTCAGCGCCCGGAGCTGCTCGATCTGGGACTGCCGGTCGCCGAGCACGTCTGCGATCACCGCCAGGTACCATCGCGCCACCGGGTCCTGCGGGTAGACCTCGGCCCAGTAGCTGCCCGTCCGGCG
>JARRPA010000034.1:0-11544 GCA_037383305.1 Gemmatimonadota bacterium
CCCGCTTCAGGTAGTCCATGTAATCGTCCAGCTCGCCGAACTTCCCGAGCGCGTGCAGAGAGAAGAGTGTGAAGGTCGAGTCTCGAAGCCAGGTATATCGATAGTCCCAGTTTCGCTCGCCGCCGATTTCCTCCGGCAGCGAGGTGGTCGGGGCCGCGACGATCGCGCCGGAGGGCGCGTACACGAGGAGCTTGAGCAGAAGGGCCGAGCGCTCCACCATGCCCCGGTAGGCCCCTTCGTAGCGCAGGCCCGTGGACCAGTCGAGCCACCAGGTGCGGGTCGCGTTCAGCTGCTGGCGGCTTCGGTAGTCCTCGATCGGCCACACTTCGTCGTCGTCCTGGCGTACCACCAGCCAGGCGCGGCCACCTCGCGGGAGAACGAATCGCGCCCGGGCCTCTCCCCGCTCGGCATCGATCCGCCACTCCGGCGACGCATCCGTCGCCAGCGCCAGGGAGTGATTCTCGCCATCGGAGGCGATCAGACCGTGACGGCGCTCGCGAATCCGGGCCACGCGGCGTCCGTAGTCGAACCGCGGCCGGAACGAGACTTCGACCTCGATATCGGCGCCCGTCGCTTCCAGTCTGCGGTGGATTTCCGCGAATCCGTTCGAAGTCTTGCGGGCATCGACCGGCATGAAATCGAGCAATTCGAGCCGGGCCCCGCCTCGCTCGAATTGCGTGACGAGGACGTTGGTCCCCTGTTCGTACCGCTGCGATGCGCGCCAGCCACCGTCCGCGGGAGCCACGGAGTAGTGACCGCCGACGTCGTGGTCGAGAAGACGGGCGAACACGCTGGGTCCGTCGAAGCGCGGGAAGCAGGCCCAGTCGATCGACCCGAATCGGCTCACGAGGGCGGCCGTCCTCATGTCGCCGATCAGTGAGTAATCGGACAGCGGCAGGTAGCGCGAGCGGTTCAGGAGCCCGGCCCGCGAAGATCGTCATCCCGCCGCCAGCGGGCGCCCGCGACCGATTGCAGGGCGATCTGTGCGGCGCCCGCGATCGCCGCGCGGTCGTCGAGCACGATGCGGACCGGGATCTCCTCGAGCAGCCCGCGAAACCTGCCCACATCGAGGTAGCCCTCGAGAAACGGCCCATCGATCGCCCGTGGAAGCAGCTTCCGGATGATCCCGCCCCAGAGGTAGATGCCGCCCAGCGCCAGGGTCGTCAGCGCGAGGTTGGCGGACTCCGCGCCGTACAGTCGGAGAAAGAGATCCACGGCATACCGGCAGGTCGAGGACTCGTCTTCGATCCCGGCATCTCCCACCGCGGCGGCGAGGTCTCCCCCGGCCCGGACCCGTGCGTCGACCTCCTCGCTCGCGGGCATGCCGCGCTCGAGAACGAGGAACTCGTAGATCGACTCGAGCCCCGGCCCCGAGACGACCCGCTCCCAGGAAACTCGGTCGTGACGGGCCGCCAGGAATCGGTGGAGCGCCACCTGCTCCTCGTCGCGTGGCCCGAATCCCGTATGACCGCCCTCCGACGCGGCCGGAAGGTGACGGGCCCCGTCCCAGAACAGGATCGCCTGTCCCAGGCCGGTGCCGGCCGCGACCAGGGCGCGGTGCCCGACTCGCTCCCGTCCCGGGTTCAAAACGGCCACGTCTTCGGGACCGAGGGACAGGACGCCCTGGGCCGCCGCCACCAGATCGTTGACGAGAACGACTTCCGCGATCCCCGTCCCTCGCGACACCTCGGACGGGTCGATCGTCCACGGGAGATTGGTCAGCCGGACGGTGCCACCGAGGACCGGGCCCGGGACCCCGAGCGCCGCCACCGCGGGGGGCGGGTCATCATCGAGAAATTCGTTCAGAAGCGCAGAGAGATCTCCGAATTCGCCGGAGGCGACGGTGGACCTTCGAACCGGGCGCAGGCCGCCCTCCGAAGAGACGGCCAGCAGCGACAGGTCGGTCTTCGTGCCCCCCACATCACCGGCGAGGATCGTCACGCCCTGATCGGTTCTCGCCCGGCCGTCGCTCTCCGCGCCACTCATCCGTCCTCCGTCGCCTCGGAGCGCAGGCGGTGCAGGCGCCGCAGGAGCGGGGCCACTTCCTCCTGCGACTCGATGGCGTGTCGGGCCGCGGAGGGACCGTCACCGACTCGTATTCCCACGTCACCCGGCCCGAGTGCCTCGAAGGCCGCCTCGTCCGTCACGTCGTCGCCCACGTACAGCGCCACGGTGGGTCCCTCGCCGCGAGCCGAGGCGGCCTCCCGGTAGCGCCGCAATGCCGTTCCCTTGTCGGCGGGGACGGCGAAGAACTCCACGACCTTCTTCCCATCCTTCACGGCCACGGCCGCGTCTCCGATTCTCTCGATCGCCTCGGCGCGGGCCTGCTCCTGCATCCCTTCGGCCACGTTCCGATAGTGAAAGGCGAGACTGATCGGCTTGCGCTCCAACCGCGCGCCGGGAAAGCTCTCGGAGATGCCTTCGAGCGCGGCGGCGAATCGCTCCACGGCCGGCCGCGCCTCCGTCGAATCGGCCCCGAACTCGGCCCCGTGGCTTCCGATCAGCTCCACGTCGTCGGGACAGCTGTCGAGCCGACGTTCGAGATCCTCCCTCGCGCGACCGGACACGACGATCACACGTGTCCGCGGGAGCGCGGCGAGTGCGTAGAGCGTCTCCAGCGCACCGGTGTCCGGCGCCGCCGTCTCGTAGTTCGACACGATGGGCGACAGTGTGCCATCGAAGTCGAAGGCTACGAGCAGCCGCTGCGCCTCCGCTGCCTGGCGCAGCGCGTAGTCGAGCCCCGCCGACAAACGCGGTTCCCTCGTTCTCACGATTCGAGTGCCTCCAGGCAGTTTCGTGACCAGAGATATACGTCGTACTCCCGCACGGTGGCGCGCAGCGGCCGCATACGTTCGGCGGCGTCCTCCGGCGTGATCGTCACCGCATAGAGCAACGTCTCAGCCAGCCCGTCAAGGTCGAGCGGGTTGACCAGCACCGCCTCCCGGAGCTCGGCCGCCGCACCGGCGAATTCGCTCAGTACCAGCAGCCCGTCGTCAGAGGTCCGCGACGCAATGTACTCCTTGGCGACCAGGTTCATCCCGTCCGCGAGCGGGGTCACCAGCATCACGTCGGCCGCGAGATAGGCCGCGACCAGCTCCTCGAATCCGAGGTGTCGGTACATGTAGACGACGGGCGTATACCCGGGATCGCCGTGCTCCCCGTTGATCTGTCCAACGAGCCGTTCGACCCGCTCCCGCTGCTCCGCGTACTGGATCAGCTCCTCCCGGCTCGGCACCGCGAGCTGCAGCAGCACCGTATCGCGCGCCGCCTCCGGGTGTCGCTCGTGGAACGTCTGCACGGCCCGCAACCGATGATCGATGCCCTTCGTGTAGTCGAGGCGGTCCACGCCGAGGACGAGCTTGCGAGCCGGAAGGATTCGCTCGCGGAGCCGTCTCGCGCTCTCGATCACCTCCGGGCTCCGGGCCGCCTGCGCGAATGCCTCGGTATCCACCGATATCGGCGCCCACTGCAGCCGCACACGCCGGCCGTCGTACTCGAGCTCCTCTCCCGCATCCCTCGCGCCCGCGTACCGCAGCGCCGCGTCCCGGAAGTTGCTGACGCTCTGCTCGGTCTGGAAGGCGATCACGTCCGAGCCCAGGAGTCCGCGCAGTACGGGCTCCCGCCAGGGCAGATAGGCGAACAGTTCCACCGGAGGAAACGGGATGTGGAGGAAGAAGCCGACCGTCACGTCCGGCCGGAGGGCTCGGACACGTCCCGGCACCAGCTGGAGCTGATAGTCGTGGACCCAGGCGATCCCCCTGGGACTGAGGGTCTCCGCGACGGCCTCGGCGAACCGCTCGTTGACCGCCTCATAGGGCCGCCACCAGTGGCGGTGATAGGCCGGTGTCCGTATCGCGTTGTGGTAGAGCGGCCAGAGCGTATTGTTGCAGAATCCCAGGTAATAGCTGTCCAGATCCTCGGCGCTCAGGGGCACGGGGATCAGCCGCATGCCGTCGTGCTCGAAGGGAGAGGGCGCATCGTCCGGCGCCCCCGTCCAGCCGATCCAGGCGCCCTCGCGCTCGGTCAGAATCGGGACGAGGGCACTGACCAGCCCCCCGGGGCTCGTTACCCAGCGGTCCCGCTCGTCGTCCCGGCTCACGGGCAGGCGATTCGCCACCATCACGAAGTCGCTGACCGGCTTCATTTTCGCTTCCTTCCACGGAGTTGCGCCCCGACTCGGCCGATGTCCGAACTTCTCTTGCCCGGGGCGCAGGGGAAAGCTGTCCGGTGGGCCCTCCGGATCAGCCTCTCGACACCGGGCGTACTCTCGATCGACCGGTTCACAGGATTCTGCCGAACAGGCTCAGCCATTCGCTGACCTGGTGAAAGACGAGGAATTCCGAGTGGACGCGACGCTGCGCGTTCCGGCCCCACAGATCACGGTCCCGGTGCTCCCCCAGCATGCGGGACATCGCAGTGGCCAGCTCCTCCGGGTCCTCCGGGTTCTCGATCAGGCAGCCGTCCACACCGTCCCGGACCTGGTAGCGGGGTCCGCAGGCACGGGAATTCGAGAGCACCGGGATGCGCTTCCACATGGCCTCGGTGATCGTGAGACCGAAGCCCTCGCGCAGCGAGTTCTGGACGACGATCGTCGAGGCCCGCTGCAGCGCGTTCACGATCAGGGCGTTCTGGCGCCGGACCGACATGGGCAGGGTCACGACGGCGATGTCATCCTGCAGTTCCGGGGGAAGCGCCAGGTATGCCTCGTGCAGATCGTCGAGCACTTCCCGGCCCTCGGGATCGTCCTGTATCGACCGGGGATCGGGTCCCGCGAGCACCAGGCGCACGAGGTCGAGCCGTCTCCGATACGCCCACGCGTCCTCCTCGTCGAGTCCGTTCGCGAACCGACGCTTGAGGAGCACGAAGGCTTCCATCAGGGGGCCGAATCCCTTCAGCCGGTCCCATCGAGACACCTGAGTCACGATCGGTCGGGTCAGCAGCCCGATGTCGTCCCACATGTTGGCGGGCCGGAACGAACCGTCGCCCTGCAGCCGGTTCACGAGATCGTCGAAGGGCGGCGGAACGAGCGGACTCGGACTCGTGACCAGGGCCGAGTTGGCGAGAATCCCCACCTGCTTGTGAAGGTGGAAGGTCACGTTCTTGTCCCCGAGAGGGTCGATGGCGGGCGTGATCACCGACGCACGCTGCGTGAACTGGGGCGGGACGTACTCGGGCGTCGAAAAGACTCCGTGCTCGTAGGTGTCCGCATACGGGGCCAGGAATCGCCACGCGGCCCGGGTAGCTTCGTTTTCCTCGTCGAGACCGATGTGGCAGCGCCAGAGCGACGTCAGCCGCAGCTCCTCCGGTAGCAGGCTCGCGAGAGGCATCGGTTGCGGGTCGTGTACGATCAGGACGTCGCCCGGCGCCATTCGGTCGGCCAGGAACTCCGCGTTTGTTCGATTCTCCCGCTCGAAGAGCTCCCGCGCTCCCTCCTCGAGATCCGGCTCGCCCGCGCCGTGGATCAGGTTGTGGAGCTGCTTGGTGAGCCGGAAGAAGGCCGGGTCGGAGGACTCGATCACCACCCATTCGGTCGGAATTTCGAGATCTCGAAGCAGAGTGACCACCGTGGGGAGCATCTCGGCGACCCCCCCTCCCCGGGAGGTGGAGTTCACCATCCAGACCGTGCGGCCGGCGAGCTTGCCCCGGACCGCGGCCGCCGTGGCCCGCAGGTCCTCCACGTGACGCGACAGGTGCGCCACCGCCTCGTAGTCCTCCAGAGTCGGCGTGTGCGGGACATCCACGAGAAATGCCACTCGGCGTCCTCCGGTGATTGCGAGATCGGCTGCCTACGGGACCCGGAACTGCAGACGCGAAAGCCCGGGCCGCAGCGAGACATCCGCGCCGCCTCGACCGACACGGGCGCGCCTCGGAGACTCGAGGTTCGGCGTCTGGACCTTCATGGAACCCAACCTGTGGCCGGTTCGGACCCCGGGAAAGGCGACTCGCGGGTCAGCCCGCCCGATGGCGGGCCTCGAGGGCCCGAACCGCGACCTCGGCCTTCGAGGCGATGGCCAGCGACCCCTGCGATCGGGCCAGGTCGGCCGATGCCGTGAGGGCGCGCTCCGCATCTCCGAATGCCCCGCGCCGAGCCAGGAGTTCTCCATCGATCCGCAGCAGTTCGGGTTCGCTCCAGAGTTCGTCCCGACTCCGTCCGAGAGCGAGCGCCTTCGACACCAGCTGCCGTCCGGCTTCCACGGCACCGGTCCGACCCTCCAGCCGTGCCATGAGTCCGAGATACCAGGGCCGTCGAAGGTCGCTGCCGGTCGCGCGCATCGCCTCGAGGCCCCGGTCCATCTGCGCCAGGCCTTCCCGGGGCGCGCCGCTCACGCCCACTGCCCAGCCACGAAGGACACGAGCTACCGCGGAGTAGTAGCGTATGCCGTGCCGGTCGCACAGCTCGATCGCGGTGTCAGCCGCCGTGATGGTTCGAGTCGGATCTTCCCCGTACACGGCGACCATGGCCTCGTACACGAGGGAGACCGCGCGCTCGAACGGCGTGCCGCCCCGCGCATCGGAGGCGACGTCGGTCGCCTCTCCCAGGTACCGGTCGGCTTCCGCCGAGCGGCCCGCGTGCCAGTGCGCGTGTCCGAGGTAGCACAACGTCAGAACGCCCAGAGGAAACGAGACTCCGGTCAGGCGGTGCGCGTAGAACTCGGGCTCGGCCGTCACGCTCTCGAGCAGTTCGATGGCCTCCGACATCTCTCCCCGGTGGAACGCCGTGAAGGCGCGATTGAAACGGCTCACGCGAATCGCTTGAGCGTGTCCCGCCCGTTCCGCCCTCTCCGTGAACGATCGGCTCGCCTCCGCGCTGCGGCGGATCTCCCCTCGGACCCCGAAATACGCCACGAGGCCCCACATCGCCGTGACGGTATCCGAGGTCAGACGTCCGCCCGAAAGCTTCATGTGGCGCTGAAACGCGAGGTGCGAACGTTCGTTCGACCAGCCGTCGAGCGCGACGCCGGCGACGCCCAGCGCCAGCTGGAGACGGCGCTCGCGCTCGGCTCTCGCCTCGCTCGCCGGGATCCGGCCGAGGGCCGAAAGCGCTCGCTCGAGCAACCGCACGACTTCGCCGTGCGCATGTGCCGACCGGGCGCGATCGGCCGCTTCTTCGTATGCGACGATCGCCTCGTCCGGTCGGCCGGCCCGCTCCAGGTGTTCGCCCAGTCGAGCGGACATTTCGTCGATTTCGGTGCCCGCGCGCCGCACGAGCGCTTCGGCGACCCGATCGTGCAATACCCGCCGACTCCCGGCTCCGATCTCCGCGTACGCGACTTCGCGGAGCTTGTCGTGCGTGAAGGCGAGCCGCGCACCCGGCCGGTCTTCCAGGATGAATCTCTTCCTCAGTTCGTCGAGCCCGGCACCGAGAGCTGTCTCTCCGAGCTGCCCCCCGCACGCGGCAGAGGCGAGAGCCGGCGAGAACGGCTGCCCGATCACCGAGGCCAGAGATACGAGCTCCCGCCCGGCAGGAGACAGCGCCGCGAACCGCCGCTGGATCACGGCCTTCACCCGCGGAGTGAGCGACGAGCTGTCCGCCGCCTCGTTCCGATCGGAGCGTTCGGCTGGGGAGAACCCGCTCGCCCCGCGGCTCTCGAGCACCCCGCCGCGGACGGCTTCGACCACGAACAGTGGATTCCCCTCGGTCTCCGCGAACAGGTAGCCCGCCTCGGCCGGGCTCAGGTCCCGCCCCGCCACCTTCGCGGCGAGGCTCGTGCTCACGTCCGGGGGGAGCGGACCGAGAGAGATCTCCGTGAGCTGACCCTTCTCGAGGAGGGCGAGTCGGAGATCGTGCCAGGAATGGTCCTCGTGCGGCTCTTCCACGCGAACGGTGCCCATCACGAGCAGGCGCATACGGCGAGACTCGTGCATGAGGAACCGCAGCCAGTCCAGAGTACCGGAGTCCGCCCATTGCATGTCGTCGATCAGGAGAAGAACGGGCGCCTCGGCTGCCTGGAACCCGTTCTGCAACGCGCTGAAGAAGGAAAGACGCTGCCAGCTCTCGACGAGAGTCGTCGGGGGGGCGAGAGCCGCGTCTTCCGCCAGCAGACTCGGGAGGATTCGAGCGATCTCCGTGCGCCAGACGGGTTCCAGACGATCGACCGCCGCCCGGATTCGAGGCGCCCGGAGGCACTCGGAAATCGGTCCGTACGCAAGACGCCCCCCGGAGTCGTAACAGCGGCCGGTGGCAACGCTGGCGCCTCTCTTCTCCGCCCACCTCACCATCTCCTCGGCCAGCCGCGTCTTCCCGATGCCCGCGACACCGCCGATCACGACGAACCCGGCACGACCTTCATCGGCGGCGCGCCACGCCGTCAGGATCTCCGCCCATTCGCTCTCGCGTCCCAGGAGCTCCGGTTCAGCGACGTGCCGAGAATGGCGGACAGCCGGCGCGGCCGCCGGGGAAGCCGCCTCCGCCGCCGTGTCGCTACGCAGCTGCTCGACGAGCGATGCGATGCGGGGAGCGGGGTCCGCCCCGAAGACATCGCGCATGTGGTCGATGTAGGCCTGCGCCGCCCGTATCGCGCGTCCGCGCTCGCCGGCGTGAACGAGGGATCCCACCAGCCGGACCACGAGGCGTTCCCGAATCGGCTCGCGTCGCACCAGATCGCGCCACAACGACGCGGCTTCCACGTGCTCGCCCGCCGCGTCGCGCGCTTCGGCGATGCGCTCCAGCGCCGCTCGATAACTTCGCTCGCGACGGTCGCGCTCCGCGTCGATCCAATGTTCGAGCTCGGGCGCCGCATCGGGCACGTGAAATCCATCCAGGAAGGGGCCCCGGTACAGGGCAACGGCCTCCTCCAGCCTGCCCTCGGCGATCGCTCGATCGAAAAGCACCGCGTCCACTTCGACCCCGTCGGTCGCCAGTCCGACCTCTTCCTTGCCACGGCTTCGAACGATCTCCGAACCGAGCCGCTTCCGGATCTCGTAGAGAGTATTTCGGAGCGCGTGCCGCGCTCTCTTCTGGTCCAACTCGGGCCAGAAGAGAGGGAGAAGCGAATCCCGACGCACGTAGGCGCCGGCCGGAACGCTCGCGAGATATGCGAGAAGCGCCATCCGCTTCGGTCCGTTCGCGAGGGCCGTCGCCGCGGCCTCCGTGGTTCCCGCGATCGAAAGGCCTCCGAATGTGCGCAGCCGAATCGGGTGTGAAGTCAAGCTCCAACCGTGATGCGAGGAGGGAGGTTCGTCCCCGGCTCGTGCAGCCGGCAGACGGCCGGCGGACAGTCAGCGGACGATCGGACTCTAATCTCCTTCATAATATCGCGTTCTTCACACCCACCAAGCCAGCAGGAGGGAACATGAGGAGGATGTCGCCGATCATCGGAGCCTTGATCGCGAGGCTGCAGCGAACCGACAGGCCCGTCGGTTGAAAGTCTGGCTGCCACGACCCCCAGTTTCGGGATCGGCTCCGACTTTCCCGGCATGACGCCGGAGTTACAGAAGCAGCTGTCCGAGCTTTGCGCCTACGCTTCAGGGCTCCATACCCTGGACCTGGCCGCCGACGGCGGGTTCGACACGCAGGTGACGGAGTGCCGGGAAAAGGAAGGCGTGGGCGGAATGGGCTACCACTACGCGAACCTCGATCGGATCACCGATGGATCCGCGCCGGTCATCACGGAGCCCGAGATTCTCGTATTTTCGACCAAGAAGAACGGAAAGGTGCAGCTCGGAGCCGTCGAGTACTTCATTCCTTACCCGCTATGGGTGGGAGCGGAGCCCCCGGAGCTGTTCGGTCAGACGTTCCACCCGAACGACGGCGACGGCGGCTGGATGCTCCATGTCTGGCTCTGGAACCACAACCCGGCAGGCATGTTCGCCGACTTCAACCCGACGGTGAGCTGCGACTGAGGCACGGCCCTCCCGGCCGGCACGCGGACACTCAGCGTGCCGGCTCGGGCACTTCGGAATCCCGGCGGAACCGCCGCCCGAGACGCGATCGGACTTTCTCGAGCCCCAGGTTCGTGCCGAGGTACACCGTCGGAATCAGGACGAGCGTGATCAGCGTCGAGGCCAGGAGTCCGCCGATCACGACGCGCGCCAGCGCCGCCTGCAGATTGGCGCCGACACCGATGCCGAGAGCCAGCGGCAGTAGGCCCAGCACGGTCGTCAGTGTGGTCATCAGGATCGGACGCAGCCGAAGTCTCGCAGATTCGATCGCCGCTTCCCGAATCGGCAGACCCTCTTCCCGCCGCTTCAGGTTCAGGTAGTCGACGAGCACGATCGCGTTGTTCACGACGATTCCGATCAGCATGACGAGACCCATGATGCTCTGCACGTTCAGCGTCGTCCCCGTGAGAAGCTGGGTAGGCACGACGCCGATGAGAGCGAGCGGCACGCTCGACATGACGATCAGTGGATCGAGGAAGCGCTCGAACTGGGCCGCCATGACCATGTAGACCAGTGCCAGAGCCATCACGATCGCGATGATGAAGTCACGCCGGGCGTCCTGCTGCTCGCGCCATGCCCCGCCGAAGACGATCGAGAAGCCGTCGGGCAGCTGCAGCGAGGCGAGCTGCTCGCGAACTCGGGTCACGGCGTCTCCGAGCGCGACGCCGCTTTCGAGATTCGCGGTGATGTACATCACCCGCTGACCGTCGATCCGGTTCACGCGGGTCGGGCCTCGGCTGCCTTCCCGGCTGACGAGCGTCGAGATGGGGACCATCTCGCCTTCCGGCGTGCGCACCGAGATCGCGTCGAGATCCTGCAGCGTCAGACGGTCCTCCGGCCGCAGCCGTACCGTCACCGGGAACTGCTCCCCACCCTCCCGGAAGTATCCGGCCCGACCGCCGGCGACGTTCGTCTGGATCGCACGTCCGACCTCCTGAACCGACAGACCGAGGTCGTAAATCCGATCGCGATCGAATCGCACGTTTTCCTCCGGCCGTCCTTCCCTTTCCCCGACGCGAGCTTCCACCACACCCTCGGCCAGCTCCATGCGACGCTTGATCTCGAAGGCGAGCTCGTTCGCCGTCTCGAGATCGTAGCCCCTCAGCTGGACCTCGATGTCTTCGTCGCCCCCGCCTGCGCTGAACAGGCGACGAAGGATCCAGAGGCCGGACTGGGCCCGCACATCGATCTCGGCACCGGGGATCCGGCCGGCCGTGGCGATCCGGATCCGATCGGCGAGTTCCGAGGGATCGACCGTACGGTCGCCGGCCGGCTTCAGCCGGATCTCTACCTGCGCGTTGTCTCCGCGGGTCTCGGTCGCCACCGACTCGATCTCGCCCTCGGGCAGAAGGGGGCGCACGATCGAATCGAGCTCTTCCAGGTAGGAGCGCGCCACCGCCAGGTTGATACCGCGCGCCATTTCCATGTCGACGTCGATCTCGTCCGTGTCCAGCTGGGGTGCGAGCTCGACCGGCACGAACGGAATCGCGACCAGCGCGAGCGCGATGAGAAGCGTGGTGCCGCCGATGACCCATCCCTTGTGGTCGAGCGCGATGCCCAGCTTGCCCGCATACCAGTTCTCGAACCGCTCGAACCTCTGCTCGAATTTCGACTTGGGAGTCACTTCGCCGCTTTCGGCCGAGGCGAGCGGCTTGATCGTCA
>JARRPA010000035.1:0-18088 GCA_037383305.1 Gemmatimonadota bacterium
ACCGACAAGCCGGTGCTCTACTACCCGCTTGATTCCTGGTTTATCCGTACCACTGCGGTTCGTGATGACTTGATTGCGCTGAACAATACCATCAACTGGAAGCCGAAGTCGACCGGTACCGGCCGTTTTGGCAACTGGCTCGAAAACCTGGTCGACTGGAACCTTTCGCGCTCGCGTTACTGGGGAACACCCCTGCCTATCTGGCGGACGGAAGACAGCTCGGAAGAGAAGTGTATCGGTTCGGTGGAAGAACTGTTTGGCGAGATCGAAAAGGCAGTCGCTGCCGGATTCATGGAGAAGAATCCGTATGAAGGATTTGTTCCGGGCGACTTTTCAAAAGAAAACTACGACAAAATCGATTTACACCGTCCATATGTCGACAACATCGTGCTGGTTTCATCGAACGGTGAAAAGATGTTCCGTGAACCCGATTTGATTGACGTTTGGTTCGATTCGGGAGCGATGCCCTTCGCACAGATGCACTACCCGTTCGAAAACAAGGAAGTATTCGATCAGGTATTCCCGGCCGAAGTGGAGCTGGCGCCCCTCATCAGCCGCCGAGACCGTCTCTGGAACGTCTTCTTTCGCCAGTTTCGCGAGGGCCATCGTGGCCGCGATGAACATCTCGTCGTTGATCGAGCTGGCCCGCACGTCCAGCGCCCCACGAAAGATGAAGGGAAAGCCGAGGACGTTGTTCACCTGGTTGGGATAGTCCGACCGACCGGTCGCCATGATCACGTCATCGCGGACCGCCAGCGCGTCCTCGGGCAGGATCTCGGGATCGGGATTCGCCATGGCGAACACGATCGGGTCGCGGGCCATCGACTTGACCATCTCGGGCTTCATCAGCCCTCCGATCGAGAGCCCGATGAACACGTCCGCTCCCTCGACCGCCTCGGCCAGGGCGCTTCGTGTTGATCACGCCCTTCGAATCGACGAACCAGAGGTTCTCACGCTTCGCGCCGAGACGCTCGTAGTGCCAGGCCGTGGCGATCGCGGCCGCGCCGGCACCGGAAAAGACCACGCGTACCTCGTCGATTTTCTTGTCTGCCAGTTCCAGTGCGTTGATCAGCGCCGCCCCCGAAATGATGGCCGTACCGTGCTGGTCATCGTGAAAGACGGGAATGTCGAGCCGTTCCTTGAGAGTCTGCTCGATCTCGAAACAATCGGGCGCGTGGATGTCTTCGAGATTGATGCCGCCGACGGTGGGTTCGAGCATCTCGCAGAAGCGTATCACGTCGGCCGGTGTGTCGGCCTTGATCTCCAGGTCGAACACGTCGATGTCGGCGAACCGCTTGAACAGTACGCCCTTACCCTCCATCACGGGCTTCGACGCTTCGGGACCGAGGTCTCCGAGGCCGAGAATCGCGGTGCCGTTCGACACCACCGCGACGAGGTTCCCGCGAGCCGTGTACTTGTAGACGTTCTCGACGTTCTCGTCGATTTCGCGACAGGGCTCGGCCACCCCCGGCGTGTAGGCGAGGGAGAGGTCCCACTGGGTTGCGCAGGGCTTCGTGGGGATGACTTCCATCTTCCCCGGCCTGCCTTCCGTGTGATACTGGAGCGCCACTTCTTTCCGAATCTTGGCCACGGTGCGTTGCTCCGTTCTCTGGTCGCGTTCTGGAGCCCCTCTCGACGAGAAGGGACCGATCGCAACAGTGCAAATACCCTGCCTCCGTGGCGCCCTCCGCGCCAGCCCCGTCGGGCCCGGGTTGCACCTCATCGGTGCCCCGGACACTTTCACGGCGAGGCGCTCGTTTCTCGCTCCACAGGGGGGACCGTGAACATCCTTCCGGGCCGGATGATCTACCTGGGCTACGGGAAGTTCTGGCGCTCCGACGAGATCGTCGGACTGCTTCCGATCGAGGAAGGCCGGGGTCCCGGCCGCAGGACGGAAGTGTGGGTCGCTACGCGCGAGGAGCCGATTCTGGCTTCCCGCTCGGAGCAGACGATCCTCGGAGAGATGGCCAGCCTGCCGGGCGACTCCGACAATGCCTCCGAAATGCAGGCAGCTCTGGAGAGCCTCCTCGAGGAGCTGGCCGACATGCCCCCGGTTCTCCGCCGCCTGTTGAAGCGCGAGGGAGGACTCGACGCGGACTTCTGGATTCGCCGCCTTCGGGCGCTCGCCGATCGGGAAGCCGGGCCCGAGGAGACGCCGCAGGAAGAACTGTTCGAAGAGGGCTGAACCGGCGGAGACGCGAAACCCCCGCACGCCTCGTCGGTACACCCCTTCCGTGATTTCACTCTGCCCCAGGCGCCCACGCCGGCGTCCCGCCTGCAGCGTGTCCCGCATCGACCCGAGATCGATCGACGCCGCGATCGAGGCGCGGCGACACGCCTGGGGTGACAGCGCCCTGACCGGGTTCGATCTGTACGCCGAGGGGCACGTCCACTACCTCGCCGACTTCGGGGGCGACGCCGGCCAGCAGGCGATCCGGGCGGACCAGGTCGCGCTGGAGTTCCGATGGCGCCGCGGGCTCGGCTCGATGCAGGAGATCGTCGGCCGTCGTGAGACCGAGTGGTTTCCGACGAATCTCCATTACCACATTGATCATCTCTCCCTCGTCGTAGACAACTACGGGGACCGGATCCGGGTGGGGGAAGGCGACGAGATCCGGCATGCTCCGCATCCGCTGGCACCGGGCGCCCTCGCGACATACGAGTACCGGCTGGTGGACTCGCTCGCGATGGCGCTGGGAGGGGAGTGGAAGCGCCTCTACCGGCTGGAGGTGCGGCCTCGCGATCCCTCGGTGCCGGCCGTGATCGGCACCCTGGACATCGAGCGGGCGTCGAGCGCGCTCACCCGCCTCGCCGTCGGCTTCACGCCCGCATCCTACGTCGATCCGCGGCTCGTGGACGTCGAGATCGAGCTCGAGAACGCGCTGGTGCTCGGACGCTACTGGCTTCCGAGCTCCCAGCGGGTCGAGATCCGGCGTCGGCTCGAGTACCTCGAGCTCCCGTTCGGCTCGACGATCCGCGCCAGCTTCCGCGTCTTCGACTACGACCTGGAGCCGGAGGGTCGCCGCGGCGTCGCCCTCGGCCATGCGGTTCGGGCCCGGCCCGACTCCGAGCTCCGGCGCTATGCCGGCTGGCGGATGCCCGAGGTGGAAGCCTGGCCCGAGGAGGTGACCACCGACTCGATTCGCCTCGCCGAGGTCCGCACGCGCGCCACCCGGATCGCCCGGGACCGATACCTGGGAGGGAACGCTCCGCTTCGCCTCTACATGCCCAGCGTCTCTTCGGTCTTCCGGGTCCGCAGGGCGGAGGGCGTATTCGCGGGCTCGGGGCTCCGCTGGGAGCCGACCGGCGCGCTCTCCCTCACCGCGTCCGGCGGCTGGGCTTTCGGCCGGGGAGAGGGAGAGATCCGCGGGCGCGGGACCTGGGGAACCGGGAAGCTCGAGTTCGGCATCGCAGGGTGGATCAACGACCTCGCCGATGTCGGGCCGTTCGACGCCGCCTCGGGCGTCATCTCCACGACGGGCGCCACGTTCCGAGGAGACGACTGGACGGACCCGTACTTCCGGAGCGGGGGCGCCCTCTCGATCCGGGCACCGCTCGGATCATTCGTGGGAGGCGCCGGGCTCGTCTGGGAGTGGCAGGAGGAGGCGGTGCTCGAACTCGACCCGCTCGGCGGGACGACCGCACGCCCTGTGCGCCCGGTCGTGCGGGGGACGGACCTCCGGCTCGAGCTCGGACTGGGGCGCGGGCTGGGCGCCTGGGCCGGATCGATCGCGACGATGTCGGTCGAAGCGGAGCTCTCCGCGCTCGCAGACTTCGGATACACGCGCTGGCACGCGCTGTTGTCGACGCACCCGAAGGAGCCGGACGCGACCTGGTCGTGGGAGGGAGAGGCCGGTGCGGGCATCGGAACCGGGGTGCTGCCCGAACAGCGGCTTCTGCTGCTCGGCGGCCGGGGCACGGTCCCGGGATACGAGTTCCGTCGGTTCGGAGGCGACGTAGCTCTGTTCGCCAACCTCGCGGTCTCCCGGGCGCTCTGGACGCCGTGGCTCCGGCTTCGAGGGCTCGCGGCCGCCGGCTGGACGCACGCCGGGTCGGCCGCGGAGGCCTCGCTGGCCCGATTCGGAGCCGGGGAGACCGGTAGCGTGCGCCCGTCGCTCGGCGCCGGCCTTTCGCTGTTCTACGACCTGGTTCGCCTCGACGTCGCCCGCGGGCTCGACCGCGGAGACTGGGAGTGGATCGTCTCGGTCACGCCTGCGTTTCGGGCCCCGCTGTGAGCCGCGATCGCCGCCGTCCTCTCGCCTACGGCGTGTACCAGATCGGTGACGTGTACGCCCGCTCCTGGTGCACCAGCACCGCGTCCTCCGGGAGCTCGATCCGGTCGCCGAAGTACGCCCTGTCGTACGCGAGCCACGTCGGTGTGGGAATCTCGAGCACGCGCACGTAGTAGAACGCCCGCTCGGACGGATCGAAGTCGGGGTCCCGCCAGAATCCCATCAGCAGCGCTTCCCCGATCGTGTTCGTATAGCGAGCGCCCCGGACGGTGTTCCCGACCGGCGGAAGCCGCCCATCGGCCCCGGGCCTGCGGTCACCGGACCAGGCGATGTCGTAGACTGTCTCCTTCAGCGAGCCGTCGTCCTCGAGCCAGCCCTTGACGACCTGGATCCGGTCCAGGTTCGCGCCGTCCGGATCGCGCAGGGCGCGCACGACCAGGGTCGGGGAGGCCCCCGCCGGGGCGGCCGCCAGCTCGCCCCCCATCGGCACGCCGCGGGTGTAGCCGGTCCGGGCGAAGTCGGGACGCTGCACCTCGTCGGCGGTGAAGTCCCACCCTGCGAAGACGCGCACCGTCATGCGGGTGCCGGTGGTGGCGTAGACCTCCTTGCGCCGCATGGCGTCGAACAGCGCCTCGCGGGTGTTCTCCGTCGCCCACACGGCGGCCAGGCCGGAGGCGAGGGTCTGGTAGTGCCGGATCGAGTAGTCCCTCCCGTCGGGCGCCTCGATCACGCCGGTGATCTTCTCCTCGTAGCGCCCCTCCGCGCCCGGCTCGGCGGGCGTCGCCTTGCCGAAGTAGTTGTCCTCCTGGGTCGTCGCGAGGCTGGTGTGGGAGTCCGTCGAGCCCACCATCCCGAACTTGAAGGGGTTGGCTCCGAGCTCCGCCTCGTACGCCAGGCCTCGCTTGAGCGCCTCGCGCGCATATTCGCGGTCGATCATCCCGGGGTCCTTGGCGGCCCCGAAGCTGCCGCGGTCCCACGTTCCGTAGTCGGCGAACTCGTCGTTCGGGGAGAGCGACGGGTGCGTCTCCCCGTCCCCCTTCATCTGGGTCACCTCGTAGATCGGCTCCCAGCGCATCCGGCTCTCCGCATACGACCGATCGAGAGGCTGCCCGCTCATGGTGACGTCGTCGAACATCAGCCCGTTCGAGAGATTGCCGTTGTGGGCAAGGGCGAGGAGCTGGTCGCCCGTAGTCTCCTCGGCCTGCGCCATCCACCTCCACAGGTCCTCCGGGTCGGTGGAGTCGTAGTTCGAGAACGGGAGGACCCGGTCGGCCCGGTTCTTGTCTCCGCGGAAGATGACGTTCCGGTGGAGGTTGTTGCCCCCCGGGCTCGAGGTCCACTCGAAACCGATGAAGGCGGTGAACACGCCCGGCTGATTGAACTCCTCCGCGAAGCCGGTGATGCGCTCCCAGATCGAGCGCGTCAGCGCGTCGTCGTCGAGGGGGTCCTCCCGCCGGCTCAGGTGGTCGCCCCAGAGGGCGTAAGCGCCCCAGGGATCGCCGTCCTGCACGAGGCCGTGGATCTTCCGGCCGAACTCGGTGCGCAGCAGCTCAGGATTCGACTCGGCGATCATCGGCGCGAGCCCGAGGTTCTCGGCGTGGTCGGCCACCACCAGAAAGTCGAGCGGCCGCTGCAGGCGGGCGCGCTGCCCGCTGCTGGCCACGACCGTCTCGCCGCGGGCGAAACGGTAGGCCTCCTCCGGTCCGAGCACGTTGCCGATCATCCCCGCGTCGGTGGAATACGCCGTGTGCAGGTGGGTGTCGCCCCAGAAGACGCGCTGCGGATAGCCCTCGTGCAGGTAGGGGGAGTACTCCTTCCTGCCGAGCGTGACCTCGTCGCGCTCGGGCGCCAGGTCGAGCTGCTGTGCCTGGAGCCCGCCGGCGGCCAGCTGCAGGGCGATCACGACGGCGGCGGTCCGGTGGTGTCTCATCTCTGCTCCCTTTTCCCTTCCATGTCCTTCGGTTCGGTCGGCCGGAGCGAGCGCGACGGGTGCTCTCCACGTGACGCTCTCGTCAGCATCTTTCGACACGCTCCGCGTACTCGGCGGCGAGCGCCGGGGCCCGGCAGGAGTCCGGTGGCGACCGATCAGTCATCCGGCAGACCCGGGAACTCGGGCTCGCCCGCCGGCAGGTTCCGGAAGTGGAGCCGCTTCAGCGTCCCCTCGAATTCGAACGGCGCCTCGTCGAAATAGGCGTCGGCGACCGGCGAGCTGGTGTCCTCGGCCGGCGCCGCCCGCTCGAGGGGCGTCCGCATCTCGAGCGCGATCGTCACCTCGCCCGCCGGGAGGGCCCCGACCCGGATCCTGTCGCGCTTGAGAAGGAGCGCGCTGTACTCGTAGTAGAGGTCGCCGTCCAGGGCGTAGAGGCTCACCCCGCCGGCATAGCCCCCCATGGCGAAAATCACTCCATTGACGCCCTCCGGCACCTCGGCCTCGATCTCCGCGCGGATGTTGCCGTTGCGCACGTTGGGCGCCTGGCTCTCGGGAATCCGCGTCATCCCCTCGAACAGGGTCCACTCGGTGTTGGCGCTGCGCTTCATCTCCTGCGGGTTGATCCCGGTGTACAGGGCGCCGCCGATGGGCAGGACCTTGTTCTCCACGGCCTCCTGCATGAACAGCGCCTTCATCTCGTCCAGCCGGCCGGGATGCTCGGATGACAGGTCCTGCATGAGGGAGTAATCGGTCCGGGTGTCGAACAGCTCCCATTCATCCTGCATCGGGTCCCAGGCGGTGAGGTCCGGCATCTGCGCCACCCACGGCGTCCGGGGCCCGAAAGTGCTCGCCATCCAGCCCTCGTGGTAAATGCCCCGGCTGCCCATGATCTCGAAGTACTGGGTCTGCTTCCGTTCCGGGGCCTCGGGGGCGTCGAAGGTGTAGGCGAAGCTCACCCCGTCGATGGGATCCTGCTCGAAGCCGTCGACCACCCGGGGTGGCTGGATCCCGAGGATCTCGTAGAGGGTGGGCGCCACGTCGTTGACGTGGGTGAACTGGGTCCGCGGCGTCCCGTCCGGCCGGATCCGCTGCGGCCACGAGAGGACCATGGGCGTGCGCGTGCCGCCCCAGTCGGCGGCGATCAGCTTCGTGTACCGGAAGGGGCTGTCGCCGGCCCAGGCCCAGCCGGAGTGGTACATGTTGTCCATCCGGGACCCGCCGATCGCGTCGAGCCCGCCCAGCTCCTCCGCCACGGCGATGTGCTCGGCGACCGTGGACGGGATGCCGTTCTGAGAGTTCAGCTCGGCCACGCTTCCGTCGAGCCCCTCGGCCGAGGCGCCGTTGTCCGAGACGATGTAGAGCACCAGCGTGTTGTCCCGGATCCCTCGCGCCTCCAGCTCGTCGATGAGCTTGCCGACCTGGGCGTCGGTGTGCTCCAGGAAACCCGCGTACACCTCCATCAGCCTCGCCTGGAAGGGCTTCTCCTCGTCGGGGATGTCCTCCCACGCCGGGATGCCCTCCGGTCGGGGCGGCCGCTCGGTGTCGGCCGGGATCCAGCCCATCGCCTTCTGTCGCTCGAACACGCGCTCCTGGTAGGCGTCCCATCCGTCGTCGAACTTTCCCGCGTACCTGTCCGCCCACTCCCGGGCCACGTGATGCGGCCCGTGCACGGCGCCCGGCGTCCACCACATCAGGAACGGACGGTCCGGGTTCATGGCGAGGTGACGGCGCATCCAGGTGATCGCCTTGTCCGCCATCGCCTCGGTCAGGTGGAAGTCCTCGTAGTTCTCCACGTGCGGCATGGAGATGGGCGTTGTGTTCTCCCACAGCGTCGGTTCCCACTGGGAGGTCTCGCCCGCGATGAAGCCGTAGAAGTAGTCGAAGCCCCGACCGGTCGGCGTCCGGTCGTAGGGACCGTTGGCGATCTGCTCGACCGGCGTGTTGTGGTCCTTGCCGAACGCCGCCGTGGCGTAGCCGTAGTAGCGGAGCACCTCGGCGATCGTCGCCGACGACCTCGGGATGACCCCCGTGTAGCCGTCCCAGTCGTTCGCGAACTCGGCGATCTGGCCGGCGCCCACCCGGTGGTGGTTGCGGCCGGTCATCAGGGCCGCCCGCGTCGGCGAGCACATGGCCGTGGTGTGGAAGCGGTTGTAGGCGATCCCCTCGTCCGCCAGTCGCGTCAGGGTCGGCGTCTCGATCAGGCCGCCGAAGGTGCTCGGCTGGCCGAATCCCGCGTCGTCGAACATCACGATCAGGATGTTCGGAGCGTCCTCGGGCAGGTGGCGCGGCTGCTGCCGCCACTTGTGCACGGACTCCTGCATCGTCGGCCCGACCGTCCCGCCCATCGGGGGCTCGGGAAACGGCAGGACCTCCTGGGCCAGGCCGGAGCCGGGCAGGAGGAGCAGGAAGGCGGTCAGGGCGCCGAGTACCAACCGTCCTCCGATGTCTCGTGTCAGTGCCATGGTTCCTCCCCTACGGTTCCGGTTTCAGGATCCGCCGGAGCTCCTCCGCGAGATCCTCGAGGAGCTCCGCGTATTCGGCGGCGAGCGCCGGGGCCCGGCGGGAGTCCGCCGCTTCCCAGCGACGCAGGGCCCGGGAGCAGGTGCGCACGTCCGCGCAGACGGCGCGGAAGGAGGAGTCGCTTTCGTAGGCCCGGCAGATCGCGGTCTCCGGCGCCCCCGTCCGGTCCCGGACGAGATCGCGGTCTCCGGCGCCCCCGTCCGGTCCCGGACGAGACGCAGCAGGCTCGCGTCGATGGGGCTGTTCACGCTCATTCGCTGGCTCTCCCGCGGCGGGGACACGCTGCCGGTGACGCCTGCATCGTGAGGAAGCCCTGTGCGGACCGGAAGGTGCTTTACTGTAGGCGAATGTAGGCTACATTCCTCAAGTTACTGTCACTCCGACACCTCGGAGGACCGCGTGGACGGATGAGCACGAACAGAGGGGCGCCTTCCTCGGCTGCGGACGATCCCGGCGGCCTCGCGGAGTCGGAGATCCGCGCGCAGCTGGAGCGGATCCTCGCGCACCCGGCGTTCGAGGCCACCGAGCGGCTGCGCGGCTTCCTCGCGTTCGTCGTCGAGGAGTCCCTCGCCGGGCGCGCCGGCCGGATCAAGGGACGGCTGATCGCCCGTCGCGTGTTCGATCGGGGCGAGGACTTCGACCCGAACCGCGACCCCGTGGTCCGGATCGAGGCGGGTCGCCTGCGCCGCCGCCTGGAGCACTACTACTTCACGGCCGGCCGGCGGGACCCGGTCCGCATCGAGATTCCCAAGGGACGCTACGTCCCGCGGTTCACCCGGCAGGCCGTCGGCCGCGCGGAGCCGACATCCACGCCGGATGGGCCGCCCCTCCCGGAGGAAGGCCCCACGATCGCGGTCCTCCCCTTCCGCGACCTCACGGCGGACCCGGAGCAGGCCTTCTTCGTCAACGGGCTCGTCGACGAGCTCGTGAACGAGGTCAACCGGTACGAGAGCGTGACCGCCGTTCCCTGCCAGCCGCCCCCGGGAGGCGCGACGGGCCCGGGCACGCCGGGCCGGGTCGAGACGAGCGGCGCGCGCTTCCTCCTGGAAGGGAGCGTCCGCCGGGACGCGGCCGAGCTGAAGATGTCCGCGCAGCTCACCGATGCCGTCGCCGTCCGCCAGGTCTGGGGCACCTCGTACAAGGTCCCCCTCGAGGCGGCGACGCTGATCGCGACGCAGGAGGAGCTTGCCCGCGACGTGATCGCCGCGATCGCCGGGGAGTACGGGGTGATCGCCCGGCGGCTCACCCGGGAGTCAGGGCAGAAGCCCCCCTCCGAGCTCGGGACGTACGACGCGCTTCTCCGGTATCACCACTACATGCTCGTGATGACGCCGGCGGCCGGGGAGCGGGCCCTCCGGGCGCTCCGCCGGGCGACGGGGCAGGAACCGGACTACGGGCCAGCCTGGGCCGCGCGCGCGAACCTCCACGCTCACGCCTGGACCTTCGACCTCCCGGGCTTCGAGGCGCCGCTGGAGACCGCGCTCGAGCACGCGCGGCGCGGCGCGGCGCTCGCGCCGGACAGCCAGCTGGCGCGGACGATCCTGGCGTACGTGCACCTGCTGCGCGGCGACATGGAGCGGTTCGGGGAGGAGGCAGAGGTCGCCCTCGCGCTGAACCCGGGCTCGCCGAACTTCTCCGGGACGATCGGCTACCTGCTGGCCTGCGCCGGCGAGTACGAGCGCGGCGCGGCGCTGCTGCGCCAGGCGATCGCGCGGAATCCCTGCCACCCGCGCTGGTTCCACCACGGACTGTTCCTCGTGCACTTCGAGCGGGGGGAGTACGACGAGGCCCTCCGGGAGGCCGACCAGGTCGGGCACCAGGTCGCGTTCTGGGACCCGGCGCTCCGGGCGGCGGCGCTCGGGAAGCTCGGCCGCGGCGCGGAGGCGGAGGCCTCGATCCGGGAGCTGCGGCGCCTCAAGCCCGACTTCGAGCGGCGGGTGCGCGAGCTCCTTCCCCGGTCCGTCGCGTCGGCCGACGTGCGCGAGGAGTTCCTCGACGGGCTGCGGATGGCGGGACTCCGGATCGAGGGCTGATCAGCCGCCCTTGCTGGCGTACCAGGAGTCGCCGCTCCCCAGGTCCACCCGGAGCGGTACCGACAGCTCGATCGCTCCCTCCATCTCCTCCCGCACGACCTCGGAGGCCTCCTCGACCCGGTCCTCGGGCACCTCGAAGAGGAGCTCGTCGTGGACCTGGAGCAGCATCCGCACCGGGCCCTCGCCGAACCGCTCGTGCAGACCGATCATCGCGACCTTGATCAGGTCGGCCGCCGTGCCCTGGATCGGCGAGTTCGTCGCGAGTCGCTCGCCGAACCCGCGCACGCCCGGGTTCCGGGAGCGAATCTCGGGGATGTAGCGGCGGCGGCCGAGCAGGGTCTCGACGTACCCCTTTTCCCGGGCCGTCTCCTTCATCGTCTCGAGGTAGTCCCGCACGCCCGCGAAGCGCTCGAAGTAACTCTCGATGAACTCTTCGGCCTCTCCCCGCGGGATTCCCAGCTGCCGGGAGAGGGAGCCGGCCCCCTGCCCGTACAACAGGCCGAAGTTGATCGTCTTCGCCCGGTCTCGCATCGCCGGTGTCACCGTATCGGGCGGGACGCCGAAGATCCGGGCGGCGGTCTCCCGGTGGATGTCGCCTCCACCCTGAAACGCGGAGACGAATACGGGGTCGCCGGAGAAGTGCGCGAGCACACGGAGCTCGATCTGCGAGTAATCGGCCGAGACGAATCGATGGCCTTCCGCCGGCACGAATCCCTTCCGGATCTCCCGCCCCAGCGGGGAGCGGATCGGAATGTTCTGGAGATTGGGATCGGAAGAGGAGAGTCTTCCGGTCGCGGCGACGGTCTGGTTGAAACTCGTGTGGATCCGCCCGGTTTCCGGGTTGATCATCGTCGGAAGCTTCCGGACATAGGTCGAATCGAGCTTGTCGAGCTCCCGATACTCGAGAATCAGCCGCGGCACCTGGTGTCCCTCCTCGGCGAGCTGCGACAATACGGATTCGTCCGTCGAAGGACCCGTCTTCGTCTTCTTGATGACAGGCAGCTCCAGGGTCTCGAAGAGAAGCGTGCGCAGCTGGGGCACGGATCGGAGGTTCACTTCCGTCCCCGCCAGCTTGCGGATCTCGTCCTCCACCTGCTCCAGTTCTCCCGCGAACTTCCCACGCAGCCGTTCGAAGAACTCCTCGTCGATCCGGATGCCCCGCATCTCCATTGCGGCCAGCACCGGTACGAGCGGCATCTCGATCTCGTGCAGCAGATCGAGCATCGCGTGTGCCTCGAGGTCCTGGTTCTCGAGACGGAAGAGCTCGAGTGTGACGTCGGCGTCCTCGGCCGCGTATTCGGTCGCCCGGTCCAGCGGAACTTCGGCGAAAGGAATCTGGGAGCGCCCGCTCCCGCACACGTCCGAGTACGAGATCAGCTTACGTTTCAGTCTCTCGAGACAGAGCATGTCCAGACTGTGAGACCGCTTCCCGGGGTCGAGCACGTAGGACCCCAGCGAGGTATCGAAGTCGACTCCCCCGATCGGGGCCCCGGCCCGTTCGAGCACGATCATGTCGTACTTGATGTTGTGCCCGACCTTGCGGACGCCCGGATCCGCGATCAACGCGCGAAGCTCCGACATCGCGTCCGAATCGATCGGGGGAAGGTTCGGAACTTCACGGGTATCGAACGCGAAGCTCGGGTTCCCCTGGGCGTCCGGCACGCTCGAGGGAGGGAGGTGAGCGAACGGAAGATACCAGGCATGGCCCGGTTCCGATGCGAACGAGATCCCGACCAGATCCGCTCGCATGGGATCGATCGAGGTCGTTTCGGTGTCGATCGCGATCGTCCCGGCCGCTCGCAGTCGCTTCACGAGTGCGGAGACCTCCGCCGGGGCCGTGACCGCTTCGTATCGCCTTTCCTCCGGGTCCGTTCCCGGAGCTTCTTCATCGGCTCCGGGCTCTTCCGGAGCGTATTCTCGCGCCAGGCCGTGAAACTCGAGGTCGAGAAAGAGCTCCCGAAGCCGGGGCCCGTCCGGAGCCTCTCTGCGCAGCGCCTCCAGATCGAGCTCGACCGGAGCATCCGTGCGGATCGTTACGAGCTCCTTCGACAGTCGTGCCGCGTCGGCGTGCTCCAGCAGCGCTTTTCGGGCCCGAGTCGATTCGATCTCGGAGGCGTGCTCGAGAACACCTTCCAGCGAGCCGTACTCGGCGAGCAGACCGGGCGCCGTCTTGGGACCGATTCCGCGCACGCCCGGCACGTTGTCGGAGCTGTCACCGATCAGGGCCAGGTAATCCACGACCTGCGCGGGGGGAACGCCGAGTCGTTCCGAGGCATTCACGGGGGTGACTTCGGCCTCCTCGACGGCTCCTGCACCGCCGCGACCCGGATTCAGCAGGTGAACGTCGTCGTCGATCAGCTGATAGAAGTCCTTGTCGCCGGAAACGATGACCGTCCGAATTCCCTTCTGGCTCGCCTGGTGGGCGAGCGTACCGATCACGTCGTCCGCCTCCCAGGGCTCGACCTCGATCACCGGGACACGGAATGCCTCGACCACTTCGCGGCACCGGTCCATCGATGCCGCGAGCTCGTCGGGCATCTTCTCGCGAGTCGCCTTGTATTCTCCGAACAGCTCGGTCCGGTAACTGTCGCCGGCATCGAGCACCACGCCGACATAGTCGGGCTCGTACTCGTCCAGGATCCGGATCAGGAAGCGCGAAAGCCCGAACGGCGCGGAGGTGTTTTCCCCCCTCGTGGTGGTGAGGGGGCGGCTGATCATCGCGAAGAACGCCCGGTAGATCAGAGCATGTCCGTCGAGCAGGAACAGCGTCGGGCGATCGGAAGTCGGTTCTTTCACGGTCCGGCGTCACTCGCGGCAGGGGAGAAGAAAACGGCGCCCCGGTCGATCTCGGCCGGGGCGCCCTGTCCAGCAGGCCTGGAAACGCGTCGGCTATGGGCCGATCAGACCTTGACGACGTTCGTCGCCCTGAGTCCCTTGTCTCCCTCGGTCAGCTCGAACTCGACCTCCTGCCCTTCGGCGAGAGTCTTGTATCCGTCGGTGGTTATCGAGGAGTAATGGACAAAGATGTCCCGCCCTCCCTCGTCCTCGATGAATCCGTATCCCTTGGAATCGTGGAACCACTTGACCCTGCCTTTGGACATGGATGTCCTCCTGCTGAGTGGAAAGACTGACGGCCGCCCGTGATTGAGCACGGCCTTCGTGATGCTACCCCTCGACAAATGGGTCGTCAACCGCGAATCGGCCGAGGCCGTAGAGGTGTCGGTAGATGTGTCGGTACGCCGTAATCGTCTTGACGTAGATGCGAGTCTCGCGGAACGGAATCCGTTCCACCAGCAGTTCGGCATCGGCAGAGAACTCCGGAAAGGCCCGCCAGCGGGCGTAGCGATGCGGGCCGGCATTGTACGAGATCAACGCCGGGGCCAACGCCCCTCCATTCCGGTCCAGCAGTTCCCGCAGGTACAGGGTCCCGAGGTCGAGATTCACTTCGGCCACCTTGAGCTGGTCCGCCTCGAACCCCGACATCGCGCTTCGACGAGCCAGCTCGGAACCCGTGCGAGGCAGGATCTGCATGAGTCCGACCGCTCCCGCATGGGAAGCGACCTCTCGATCGAATTGCGACTCTCGCCTCGTGATCGCCGCTACGAGCGCGGGATCGAGCTTCTGCCGTTCGGCAGCGGCACTCAGAGCTTCCTCGTAGATCAGCGGATAGACGCCCCGCAGAAGATCGTCCGACCATGCGCCGGACCCGGAGCGCCGGACCGCGTCGGCCAGTGCGGTACCCTGCCAGGTCCAGCCCCGCTCGTTGAGCAGCAACGCCAGCCTCAATCGCACCCCGGGAGTCTCACCCGTCCTGTCCCGGGTCGAGAGCTCTCGAATCGCCCGGTTGCGCCAGCCGAAGTCGCGCAGCCGATCCATTCTTTCGACCAGCGCCAGATCGAGTGAGCGCGGGTCGGGGAGTGGGGCCATCGCACGGCGCGGTATCTCTTCCCAGGCATCCACCCCGAGGGAAGTGGCGGCGAGGATGCCATAGTAGGCCAGCGGGTCGTAACCCAGCGCCTCCCGGTACAGGGCCTTGGCCGCCGCACTGTCGCCCGCCGCCTCGCGGGAGCGCGCCGACCAGTAGATCGCGGCGTGGTACCAGTTGCCGCCGGGAGACCGTCGGCGGTAGGTGTCGAAGTACTGCATCGCGTCGGTCGGACGCTCCTGCAGCAGAGCCAGCATCCCCAGCCGGAACAGCGAGGTTCCGGCATAGCCGGAACTCGGGTGCCGCTCGACCGTGATCTCGTACGCTTCGGCGGCCCGGTCGAGATTCCCGCGATCGTGGAATATGTCGGCCACGAGGTATGCTGCGTAGGCGCCGTCGGGCGCTCCGGTGACATCGGCCACCCGGCGCCACAGGGCCATCGCTTCGTCCCGGCGTCCCTGCCGGTACCAGGCCCGTCCGGCGAGAAACAGCGCCTGCGAACGGAGTCGTTCCGAATCGCCGGGAACCCGGTTTTCCGCCGCCTCCAGCCAGGGAGAGAGTGTCTCCCGGACCTCGGAATATCGACCGCGGGCGAACCACGCCCGGGCCAGGTCCAGTCTCGCGGAGGCACGCTCCGCCTCCGGAACCCGGGTCAGCAGCCTCTCGCGCAATTCCACCGCGCGCCTCGTGCGCCCGGATGCGAGATCCGATTCGGCCACGAGACGAAGGGCCGCGATCGTCGAATCGAGAGTGAGATAGGTCTCTCCCACGCGGGCGCCGCCGAGTCTGAGCTCGAGCGCCTGTCGAGCCCGGCGAATCGCCTGCGCGGTGTCTCCACGGGCGAGAAGCCCGGGAATCAGCCATTCGCCCGCGAGAGAGGCCGCGGCTCTCGCGGAAAGCCGGTCGGCCGTCGACAGCCCCGCCGCCGTATCACCCGCCATGAAAGAGGCCCGGGCGACTTCGATCCTGACCGAGTCCTCGGGGACGGCGGGCTCGCCGTCCAGCTCAGCGGCGACGACCCGCGCCCGATCCGGCTCACCTGCCCTCGCCAGCGCCTGTAGCGCCGACACTCGGAGCCAGTGGGCAGACGTGCGGTCGGCAGCTGCGGCTTCCATCCAGCTGGCGGCGGCCTCGAGGTCCTGACCCAACCGTTCGAGTGCACGGGCCCGGCCGACCAGCGCAGTGACCAGTCGGGTCGTGTCGGCGCCCGTCCGGAGCCTCGGCAGCACCCTGTCGAAGCTCTCGAGCGCGAGTCCGGCGTCACCGACTTCGAGCTCGGCCCGGGCCTTGAGCAGCCTTCCTTCCCCGTCCGCGAGGCTGTCGAGCCAGGATCGCTCCGCGAGCAGCCTTCGGACCGTCGCCCAGGCACGAATCTCCGCGTGGGATCGCGCCGCGGCCAGCACGACCTCCGGCTCCGCCTCCGGACCCGCCTGTGCGAGCTCGGCCGAAAGCATTCGGCTGGCCGAGAGCGGAAGCCCCTCGGCCATCAGGATTTCCGCCTGACTCAGCGAGCCATCGGGGCTCTGCGTCGCAGGCTGCCCCACGCCTGGACTCACGGGGACGACCAGAAAGGCCAGGAGCGACGTGGCCGTCCTCATCCGACCGTCTCCTCTGCCCGCAGGCGTTCGACGGCATCCACGAGCGCCGTCTTCGATCTCTGATCGAGGTGGTAGACTCCGAAATCACCCGAATCCTCGAATATCAGACGGACCTGGAACGGCAGCGACTCGTCGTAGCGCCATTCGATCTCCGGGAACTCGCCGGGCCGCTGCGGGCGCCGCGCGATCTCCTGGTCGGGAGGTCCGAGCTGTACGTGCGCGCGGCCTCGATCGGTCTCCCAGCCCGGCAGGCCGGGCTCGGTGTAGCGGTCGTTCGCGACCGACATCCGATCGAAGTAGTTCCGTAGAAATTCGTTCGGCAACGTGGTCGTATCGGGATCCGTCGCGAGCCAGAACTTCTCCCAGTGTCGGGCCCGCTCGGAGGGCGAGGCCGCGAGCCAGGCAGCGAGTGTGTCGTCGGATACGGCATAGCGGAGGAGTCCGGCGGCCGATCTGAAATCCGGAAAGGCCCACTCGTCGTCCAGTGTCACGAGAAGCGCCGTCTCTCTGACATCCCGGGTCTCGGGCCGCCATACGCGAAGCCTCGTCACGCCGGGCGGCACCCTGCGCTGGGGCAGCGGACCGCTCGCCGTCGCGGGCCCGGTTCCGACGCGCAGGAGCTGAATCGTGTCGCTCCACAGGGCGACACCGGAATCGGACTCCGCCAGCACCTCCACCACGAGCGGACCTTCGCGTCCGGCCCCGTCTTCCACCACCAGCCGCAGGGGTTCCCTTCCCGCGCTCACCGTGGCGCGAGGCGCGAGCAGCATCGGCGGCGACTGCTCGAACGATTCACGGGGCGCCGCCCGAAACACCGGCTGCGGCTCAGAAAGAAAGGTCCGGGAGCCACCGTCCGGAGGCCAGGTCACCGGGAAGCTCCGGGTCGCTTCCCGACGCGAGGTGAGTTCTCGCAGGGTCACCCGAATGTCGAACGTCCCGGGCGGTAGCGTGACGAAGTCCTGGAAGAAGACGCGTTCTTCGCCACTGACCGTCTCGGGGAATTCGTCGACCCGCACCGTCTCCCGCCGCTCCCGGGCCAGAATGGTGTCGGATCCGGATATCGCTCGAAGCCGGACCTGGTAGCGTGCCGCATAGAGATCCCCGTCCTTCGAGAATCGCAACGCGGAGGGGGGCATCGAGGCGGCGAAGCCGAGCCATGCCGAGTCGGCCGGCCCGGCGAGAAGTACGATCCGACCGACCACCGGGAACTCGATCGGCCCGGCGAGAAAACCGCGCTCGCGGTACCCGTCCAGTACGCGAGCCACGTGCTGGACGCGGGCGGTGGAGGGCCCCTCGACCGCGGGATGCCCTCCCCCGCACCCCGTCAGGCAGAGTGCGAGCGCGACCCGTGCCGCCCCGGTCCACGTGCGTCCAGTCTCCGTCTGCAGCATTCCTGTCGATTCGCCCCCGTACGAAATCCGTCGAGCTCCCCCCGGTGATCCCGGACGCACAGTTCGTACCCCGCAGCCCGTGGCGGGAGTCCGAATCTGTCATTGTCGCCGGGTCATGCGCCAGTTTCGGGCTCTTTCCGGACGGCGTCGCGGGTCGCGACTGGCGGAAGCGACACGGGGCGCCCGAAGGCGCCCCGCGTCGATGTGGCATCAATCCCTCACCCGGCGGGTGAGTCACCCCGTGGCGATCAGAAATCCGTGTTCCAGATCAATCGCAGCATCGTGTAACGCCCGAACTGCGGAACGCCGACGAAGCTCTGATAGTCGTTGTCGAAGATGTTGGTGATGTCCAGCTGAAGGCCGAGGCCCGAGGTCCCGAACTGGTACCCCGCGTTCAGATCGAATACGGTGTACGCCTCTACCTCACCGGTGTAGACGCCCGATGCGACCGGGAATCCG
>JARRPA010000036.1:0-18199 GCA_037383305.1 Gemmatimonadota bacterium
TCCTGGCGGCCGGCTTCTTGGCGGCGGTCTTCCTGGCGGCCGGCTTCTTCGCGGCAGTCTTCTTGGCGGCGGTCTTCCTGGCGGCCGGCTTCTTCTTCGTGACCTTCTTCGTCGCCTTGGTCAGCTTCTTCTCCGCCTTCTTCACCTCCTTCTTGGCCTTTCGGACCGGCTTCGTGACCTTCCGCTTCACGACCTTGCCTGCGACTTTCTTAACGCCCATCGGAGTCCCCCTGGCGAAATGACCGGCGGGCACCGTGCGGCCCGCTGTTCCTACGCATACTCCGTATGCCGTCAGTGGCGCAAGGCCGAACCTCCGACTACGACTCGCACCGGTGAGAAGCCCCATGAACAAGACTCGGCTCGTGTCCCTCCTGCTGATCGGCGGGATCGGCTGCGGCAGCAGCGGCGTGAAGTCGCAAGCGATGGCAGAACTCGAACCCATTCCCGACGATGAGCCGGTCTACCTCTTCGTGCGGACCGAGGAGCTCCCGGGGTGCCCCTGGGAGACGATCGGGTCGATTGCGGCGCAGGAGGGCTGGCTCGAGGCACAGGACGAACGGGACGCCGTGTCCTCCGCGGCCCGACGCATGGGAGGTCAGGCGGTGCTCCTCGAGTCGCGCGAAGAAACCGAGGTCACCGTGATCCGGTTTCTCGATCCTTTCTCGCTTTGCGATCCCAGGGAATAGGGTCCAGATCCGCGCCGACGTCGTTCAGCAGCAGACGACGCAGTTCGCTCCACCGGCACCTCGAGTCACGAGCTCGCCGTCCGGTTCCTCGTCGAACCAGTGGCCGTCGTTTCCGAGGTAGCGGAATTCGTAGCGGCGGCCGGGTGCCAGCGATACCGCTACCGAATAGGTGCCGTTGGTGCGCTTGCGAAAGGGGTGAGCCAGCGGATCCCAGTCGTTGAAATCTCCCACGACCGACGCGGGAAGACGTGGATCGCTGGTAGGAAGGACGAAAGTAATTCGGGTCTCCCCGGTCTTCTTCGAAATCTGTTTCTTGACCATTGTCGAAATCCGATGAGCGTCGTTCGGGATCCCCGCGACCCGAGTCACGAGAGATCCGGGATTCTCGGGGCGAGAAAAAGAGCAGCGGACGTCCGTTCTGTCTAGCCCCGGCTCCGGCGTCGATCTGAGGATACACTTCGGACGTGCATTCGGATCGGCGCGGTTTCATCTTCCGGAACACTTCCGCCCCGACAATTGGCCAACGTCAGCCCGAGGCGACAGCATGAGCGAAGGGATTCACAGGGTAGCGATCAACACGGGCGGCGGCGATGCACCCGGCCTCAATGCCGTCATCCGGGCGGCCGTGATCGCGGGGCTGAGAAACGGCTGGGAGATGGTCGGCATCCGGGACGGATACAACGGCGTGCTCGAGCCCGATCGATATCCCGGAGGAGGCGTTATTCCGCTCGAGCGGGAATCGGTCAGAGGAATCACGCACCTCGGCGGTACGATTCTCGGCACGACCAACAAGGGGAACCCGCTGGCCTTTCCGGTGCGAAACGAGGAAGGGAAGGTGGAGATCGTGGATCGGAGCGACGAGATCGTGGCCTCGCTGTCCGATCTGGGGATCGACGCGATGATCGCGATCGGCGGCGACGGATCTCTCGCGATAGCGAACGAGCTCGCGCTGAAAGGCGTCCGGGTGATCGGAGTACCGAAGACGATCGACAACGACCTGGAGGAGACCGTCGTCACCTTCGGGTACGACTCGGCGGTCGCCTTTGCGACCGAGTGCATCGATCGACTCCATACCACTGCCGAAGCGCACGACCGCGTTATGGTCGTGGAGGTGATGGGACGGTATGCCGGCTGGATCGCGGTCGGAGCCGGAGTCGCTGCGACCGCCGATGCGATACTGATTCCCGAGATTCCCTACGACCTCGATCCGGTGGCCGAGACGATCATGGACCGCGAGCGAGCAGGCAGGGAATTCTCGATCGTCGTGGTCGCCGAGGGTGCCCACGAGAGGGACGGCGAGCGCTCGGTCGTCGAGAAGGAAGCGGGCCGCGCGGAACGTCTCAGTGGGATCGGAGAGCGAGTTGGCGAGCGTCTCGAAGAGATGACGGGCAAGGATACTCGCGTCGTGAATCTGGGGCATCTCCTGCGAGGCGGGGGACCGACGGCCCGAGACCGTTTGCTCTCTCTCCGCTTCGGAGCGGCCGCCATCCGCGGCCTGGCGCGTGGATGCGACGGCTGCATGGTCGCTCTCGATCCGCCCGAAGTTCGTTATGTGCCTCTCTCCCACGCAACGCGCAGGCTCAAGACGGTCCCGCTGGACTCCGACCTGATCTGCACGGCCCGCGAGCTGGGCATCTCATTCGGTGACTGATCGGGGCGGGGAGAGCCGCAGCGCCGTCTCTGCGCTGCTGCTGCTCTCGGTCGCCGTGGTCCTGGGACTGTCGGTCTGGTTCGCGGCGAGCGCCGCCGCACCCCGACTGCAGCTCCGGTGGGGACTGGATGCCACGCGTGCCGGTTGGCTGACTTCGCTGGTGCAGCTGGGTTTCGTGGCGGGAACCCTGACCGCCGCCGTATTCAATCTCGCCGACATCGTGCCCGCCCGGCGCTACTTCTCGACTTCGACGGCGGCCGCTGCGCTCACCAATGCCGCTTTGCTCGCAGTGCCCGACTACCGCTGGGCGCTCGTCTCGCGCTTCGCTACCGGCTTCTTTCTGGCCGGTGTATACCCTCCGGCGATGAAGATGGCGGCGACGTGGTTCCGGGAGCGTCGCGGACTGGCGATCGGGACGGTCGTCGGCGCCCTCACCCTGGGGAAGTCGACCCCGTATCTGGTGGATGCACTCGGAGGAGCCGGGATCGGTTGGATCGTCCTCAGCACGTCCGCGTGCGGTATTCTCGGCGCGGCGCTCGTGGCGATCGGCTACCGGGACGGGCCGCACGCGTTCCCTCGCCGGCCTTTCTCGTGGAGGCTGGTCGGCGACGTGGTTCGCTGCCGGAAGTGGCGGCTGGCGACGGGCGGATATCTCGGTCACATGTGGGAGTTGTATGCCTTCTGGACCTGGATCGCTGCCTGGCTTGTCGCATCTTCCAACTCTCGTGCGGCTCTTCCGGCCGAAACACCGGGGGGCACGGGAGCGAAGCTGGCCGCGTTCGCGGCGATCGCGATCGGTGCGGCAGGGTGCATCTGGGGAGGGCGGGTAGCAGATCGTATCGGTTACGGACCGCTCACGATCCGGGCGATGCTGGTCAGCGGCAGCTGTGCTCTGCTCGCCGGGTTCCTGTACGGAGCGTCATTTATGCTGCTCCTGCCACTGATACTGGTATGGGGATTCTTCGTGATCGCGGATTCCGCCCAGTTCAGCGCCCTGGTGACGGAAGTCGTCGAGCCTCACGCCGTCGGCACGGCGCTCACGCTCCAGGTCTCGCTGGGGTTCCTGCTGACGACGGCCACGATCCAGCTCGTGCCATGGCTTTCGAGTCTGATCGGCTGGCGATGGTCCTTCGCCGTACTGGCGGTGGGGCCGGCATTGGGGATCGCCTCGATCCGATCGCTGTCCGACACGGAGCCCTTCCGGGCAAGAGGCCGGTGGCGCCGCTGACTGCCACCTGATTCTGGCGGCTCTCGGTCCCCCGAACGCGGAACGCCCGGAATCCATCGGGCGCTGGAGGAACCCGCCGGCCCGGAGTGGTTACTGAGCCGCCATGAAGGGAATCCTGATTTCGGGCATGGCCGGTCTGGCCGCCGCATTCGGCTCCGCCGTCTGTTGTTCGGGGCCTCTGGTGCTGGCCTCGTTCGGACTCTCCGGTGCCGCGCTCTCGACGTGGCGCCCGTACCGCCCGGTTTTCGTGCTGATCTCCGTGGGCCTGCTCTGGTTGGCGTTTCGCCTGCAGTCCGATGCACACACCGCGTCGTGCGCCGAGCGAGCCGAGCAGGGAGGGGCCGGCCGGGCCTGCTCCTGCGCAGACCCGTCCCGCATGCGGCGGACTCGAACCGCCCTCATCGTACTGGCGGCGCTGTCCTTTCTGCTTCTGGTCTCTCCGCGCTGGGTGCCACTGGTCTTCTGATCCAGTGGGTTCAGACCCGGACGATACGATTCGGGCCTCCGTTGACCAGCACGGTCTCGCCGTTCGGATCCTCGTCGAACCAGCGCCCTCCGTCACCCAGGTAACGGAATTCATGTGAGGTGCCTTCCGGAAGCGTGACTGCGACCGACCAGGAACGGTTGGATCTCCGTCGGAAAGGATGAGCCAGCGGATCCCAGTCGTTGAAATCTCCCACCACGGAAGCGGGCAGCCGTTCGTCGTCTTCGGGAAGCACGAAGGTCAGTCGCACCTCGGCCTTCGTAGCGAATTTCTGCTTTCGAATCATGATCACCGTATTTCGTTCAGTCCATGTTTCATCGTCTGTGCGCACGCCACCGCTTGACGCGATGCGGACGCCCGCTCCTGCCCTGCGAATGTGAGGGAGGTCGATAAACACCCCGCAACGGTTGCGTAACGGGGCAGAAACAGGGTGAATAGACGGGAAGAGCGGCGTCGAGTCAACGTCAGAGGGCGTCGAGAAGCCTCTGCACTGCCGCGATTTCATCGGCGTTGACGGAATGCCCGAGCCCGGGGTAGATCCGGACCTCAACGGCCGCTCCACGCGTTTCGAAGTGGCGGCCGGTTTCTTCCACGCGCTCGCGCGGAATATGCGGATCCGGATCACCACAGCCGAAGAACGCCGGGGTTCCTTCGAATGAACCGTCGTCGTTCCAGCGCGTGCCGGGGGGGCCGATGAGGCCCCCGCTCAGGGCGGCCAGGCCGCCCCAGCGCCCCGGGTTACGCGACATGAATTCCGTTGCCAGACAGGCGCCCTGTGAAAAGCCGAGCCAGAGGATTCTCTCCCTGGGTACCTGGAAGGCATGCTCCAGCTCCGCCACGGTCCGCTCGAGCGCCCGCAAGGCCGAGTCGAGCCACGGCCGATTGGCCTCCGTGGGTGCGAGGAACGAGTTCGGATACCAGCTGCCGGCCGCCGCACGCGGGGCGACCCACGCGGTGAGAGGGCGGTCGAGGGCGCGCGCGAAATCCGCCATGCCTTCGGGACTGCCACCCCGACCGTGAACGAGAACGACGGCGGCCTGCGCCTGCCCGGGGCCGGATCCGGTCCTCAAGGTTCGAGTGGCCGAATGCGGATCTTGTTCGACGGTGCCCGATCGCTCCGGAGATCGTCTCGCCGGCTCCATCATCCGGTCAGCGCGGTATCCGGGGCCACGATCGGCGGAAGCGCGTCCGCAATGCGCTCCCGGGCCGGCTCGGTCGCGATCTCGAACAGCACGCCACCCGGCTCCCGGAAGTAGATCGATCGGAAGTACTGCCGGTCCTGCACCGGCGTGACGTTGAATCCGCGGGAAAGCAGCGCATCCCGGAATTCGGCCTGATGCGCTTCGTCTCGGGCCCGGAAGGCCACGTGATGCACCGAACCGGACCCGAGTCGAGCGGCGGAGGTCGATGCCGGTCTGACCAGGTCCACGACACGTCCCGGCGCCTCCCCCTGCGCGGTGAGACGCAGTCGCCCCTCCGCCTCTCCGGCCGAACCGAGCCCGAGCACCTCGGTAAGCAGGCGAGCCGTCGGCTCCGGGTCCGAGACCGTGAGAGTCACGCCATGAAAGCCCGTGATGCCGGGAGGGCCGAACTCGGATACGCCCGGTCCGCCGGTTCCGACCAGCTCCAGCCGGGACCCGTCCGTGTCCCGGAAGGTCAGCACCGACTCCCCGAATCTCTGCTCGACCTGGCCCTCGATGCCGCGACTCTCGGCCCACTCGGCCGGCTCTGCGTCGGGTATCACGTAAGCCGTGGCGGCGACTTCCCCCGCGCCGGAACTCCCGCGGTGTGCGCCTTCCCATGGGAAAAAGGTGATCAGGGTTCCCGGCGAGCCCGTGCGGTCTCCGTAGTAGAGGTGCCAGGTTCCCGGGTCGTCGAAGTTCACGGTGCGCTTCACGACCCGGAGCCCGAGCGTCCCTGCGTAGAAATCGACGTTGCGCTGCGCGCCCCCCGAAATCGAGGTCACGTGATGAATGCCGTCCGTTGGTAGCATCTATTCCTCCTCGTTCTGAGCGGCCCGGAGTCCGAGCCGTCGCATCAATGAAGCGGCTTCTTCCTGCTCGTCCGGGTCGAGGCCGGACATCGTCTCCTCCAGCATGCGCCCGTGCTCGGGGAAGATTCTTCGAATCAGCTCCTCCCCCTGCTCGGTGAGGACCGCGATCCGGACGCGCCGGTCGCTGTCCGATGTGTCCCGCCGTATCAGACCCCGCTTCTCGAGCGAATCGGCCACGTAGGTGACCCCTCCGCTCGAGACGAGGATCTTCCGCTGGATCTCGCCCAGCGGCATCGGGCCGAGATGGTGAATCGCCTCCAGCATCCCGAATTCCGCCAGCGTCAGACCGTGGCGAGCCACATCCCGGGCTGCCGCTTCTTCGATGACCCGGAACGCTCTCGCCAGACGAATCCAGAGGCGCAGAGCCGGGCTCCTGAGCTGCAGCATGCGCTGGTGAGCCGATTCTATCTCAGTATTAAACATCTCAGTAGTAAGATAGTGGCGCAGGGCATGTACGTCAACCGCCGGATCACGCAGGATCCGACCGGGACGCTCGTCGTTCCGTCTCGAGAAAAGGTGCAGAATTCAAAATCAGCGACTAGCTTGGCGGTTTCCCCTGGACTTCGAGGTCGTAACCGAACCTGATTGGAGACTCGACGCATGAAGAAGCTGGCACTGATCGTCGCAGGCATCACCCTTGCCCTTCCGGGCGTTGCAAACGCGCAGGACCAGTACATGGAGCTCCTGCGGCAGGACATCAACACGCAGAAGACGGCGATTCTCACCGAGGCGATGCAGCTGAACGAGGCGCAGTCGGAGAAGTTCTGGCCGATCGTGCGGGAGTACGACCTCGAACGGGCCACGATCGCCGATCGGCGAATGGGCGTGATCAAGAGGTACGCCGCCAATTACGAGACGATGAACGCCGACATGGCGAAAGAACTCATGGAAGAGTCGATGAAGATCGACGACGACATGATGAAGCTGAAGAAGGACTATTTCAAGAAGATCTCGAAAGAACTCTCGTACGTGGAAGGCGCGCGATTCCTCCAGATCGAGAACTTCGTGGACAACCTGCTGCGTCTGCAGGTCCAGTCCGAGCTTCCGCTCGTCCAGCACGGCGTGTCAGCCGTCGGCAGCTGAAGGTCGGTGCGGGTCACGGGAGTCGGCCCGGCCAGGTCGACTCCGACCTGACGGTCTTATGGATTCGAGGGGCCGCCGTCGAGCGGCCCCTCGTTCGTTGCGGCGCCCGGTCGCGGGTCTCAACGCCGGACCATGCTCCGAACGACGAATCCGACGTTGGCCGGTCGCTCGGCGAGCCGTCGCATGTACCAGGGGAACCAGTGAGTGCCGTAACTCACGAGGACCCTCACCGCCCGATCCGAAGCGGCGAGCTTCGCCTGCAGATCCCGTCCGATTCCATAGAGCATCTGGAATTCGCAGGCGTCCGGGGGCAGGCCCCATTCATCCGACTGTCGTATGATCGCCGAGATCAACCGGGCGTCGTGGGTTCCGAAAGCGACACGAACGCCCGGATTCTCTCTTCGGGCCCCGAGCATCCGGCGGGCGAGTTTCAGGTAATTCGCGTCCACATCGGCCTTGCGGGGAAAAGCCACGGAATCGGGCTCGTTGTAGGCTCCCTTGACCAACCGGATCATGGGGCCCGAGGGCAGCAGCCTCTCCAGGTCCTCCACCGACCGCCGGAGATAGGCCTGCAGACAGACCCCCACGTTGGCATGCTCGGCGCGGAGTGCCCGGTACAGGTCCAGCGTGGCATCGACGTAGCCGGAGGCCTCCATGTCGAGCGCCACGAGTCGTCCGGACTCTGCGGCCTGCGTGACCATGGACGAAAGATTGTCTAGAGCGAGAGCCGGATCGAGATCGAGACCGAGGTGCGTCGGCTTGACCGAGAGGTCGGTGTCCAGCGCCTGGTCCCGGATGGCTTCGAGCGCCGCCGAATAGGCTGCGGCTACGGCTCGCGTCTCCTGTCCCGAGGTGACGTTCTCGCCGAGCACCGTGAAGATGCTCGGCCGGTCGAGCTCGTCGAGTCGGTGCGCCGCCTCGAGAGCGTCCGCCAGCTCTTCGCCCGGCATGAACCGTCGGACGGCTCGGCGCACGAAGGGGCGCTGCGGCAGCGTCTGGTTGAGCCACCGGCTTTCGGATCCGATAAGGAGCAATGCGCGCGCCATTCCCATGCAGGCCTTCTCCTGAATGCTGCTTTCCCGTTTGACGGACCTTGCCCCCGACGATTCGATTCTTCACGAGAGCACCACACTTCAACAAGAGGAGACCTCATGCTCACGCTCCAGTCGGACGTCGCGTCCCTGCGTCGCGTGATGGTCTGCCGGCCCCGGGATGCCTTCGGCTCGCAGCAGGAAATCGATAGTTCGTGGAGAGCACTCGGTTACCGACGGGCGCCGGATCTCGGAGCTGCCGCGAGAGAGCACGAGGCGTTCGTCGACTTGCTTCGCGGGGCCGGAGCGGACGTCGTCTACCTGGCCACGGCGGAGCCGTTAGGATTGGACGCGATCTACCCCCGCGACGCCTCGGTCATCTGCGCGAAAGGCGCTGTCCTCTGCCGGATGGGCAAGGAGACTCGGTCGGTGGAGCCTGCGGCCCAGGCCGCTGCATATTCGACGCTCGGAGTTCCGGTCCTGGGTGAGATTCGAGGCGGCGGACGGCTCGAGGGCGGCGATGTCGCATGGCTGGATGACCGAACGGTCGCAGTCGGTCTCGGATATCGGACGAACGCAGACGGGATTCGCCAGCTGCAGCGGCTGCTGGGCGATCAGATCGAGACCCTGATCACCGTTCCGCTGCCTCACTGGCGCGGCCCACGGGACGTGTTCCACCTGATGTCGATCCTGAGCCCGCTGTCCGAGAGCCTTCTCCTCGTGTACTCTCCTTTGTTACCGGTCTTCTTCCGAAGGTGGCTCCTGGAGCGTGGATATGCGCTCGTGGAAGTCCCCGACGAGGAGTTCGAGACCATGGGCGGGAACGCCCTGGCGCTGGACTCGGGACGGTGCGTGCTGCTGGCCGGGAACCCGCGGACGAGAAGTCGAATTGAACGCGCTGGTATCGAGGTGATCGAGTACGTGGGCCAGCAGATCAGGCGGAAATGGCGGAGATGAGATGTCTGAGAGTCCTGATACGAGCAAGACCCTGTATGTCGCCCACTTCAAGGTCGATTGCGTGGGCGTCGGACCGATGGAGTGCATGCAGATCCGCGAGACGCCGGACGGGGACTGGCAGATGTTCTACGACCGGATCGAGGGGTTCGATTATGAGGAGGGGTACGAGTACGAGCTGAAGGTGCACACCGAGGAGGTCGAGAATCCGCCGGCGGATGCGTCATCTCTCCGCTGGATTCTGGACGAAGTCGTATCGAAGACCGCGGTGTCCTCCGAGGAGGGTGCGGGTGCCCGTCTGCTGACCGGCGAATGGGTGCTGGCTTCCTTCTCCGACGACCTGCTCTCCGGGTCGGACACGGATCCGGCCGAGGCACTGGAGGTTCTCGCCTCCAAGGGCGGTGCCGTGTCGATCGCGTTCATGGACGACGGCCGGGTCGGGGGGTCCTCCGGCTGCAATCAGTTCACAGGATCCTACGAGATCGAAGGCGGACATTCTCTCTCGTTCGGGCCGCTGGCCGGAACCCGGAAGATGTGCCCCCCGCCGATGATGGAGCTCGAGAAGCTGACGTTGGAGATGCTCGATTCCGTCGAGGGCGTGTACGTGCGGGACGGCTCGCAGCTCGAGCTGTACGGCCCCGACGAGACGCTTCTGGCTACCTTCGACAAGAAGGCCATGTAACGCGGAATCGACCAACCGGGACTTCGGACCGGGACTTGCTGCCGGGTGGGCTTCCGGGCGCACCCGGCGCTCCCGACACCGGAGTCCAGGAGGAATCGTGATCCGCGTACCTCGCTTTCCCGTATCCGTACTCGTCGCCTTCGCGCTCGCCGCCTGCGCTTCCGACGACGGGAGCCCGCTGGCCCCGGGCATCGAAGGCAATCCGCCGCCGACGATCCAGGCCGAAGTCGTCACCCTCGTCGATCTCGTGAACGCGCGTCGCGTCGCGGAAGGGTGCGCCCCACTGGTATGGCATGACGGAGTCGCGGCCGTCGCCGATGCACACAGTGCCGACATGCGGGATCGTGACTTTTTTGCACACACGAATCCGGATGGAAAGTCGCCGTTCGATCGGCTGCGGGACGCAGGCATCGACTGGAGCGGTGCGGCCGGCGAGAACATCGCCTGGGGAACCTCGAGCGGTCAGACGGCGTTCGACATGTGGATCAACAGTTCGGGACACCGGGCGAACATCGAGAACTGTGCCTTCACACACCACGGGGTCGGTCTCGTGGACGCCCGCTGGACACACCTGTTCGTGCAGAATCCAGCGGACTGAACCGGGCGGACCCGACGGTATCCCTGGTCCAGGTGGGGAGGCGGAAGGGTGAGGACAGCATTCGCGGGGTGGGGCATTCAATCGGTGGGGCTTCTCGTCCTGGCGACCATTCCCGGATCGGGGCCCGCGCTCGAAGACGGAAAGGCCGGGCCGGAGCTGGCAGTCGTGGCGGAACTGGTCAATCGCCATCGTCAGAGAGTCGGCTGTGACGCGCTGGTCTGGAACCAGAGAATCGCAGCGGTCGCCGCCGCGCATAGCCGGGACATGGCGATACGAGGTTATTACGACCACGTGGATCCGGACGGAGAGGGACTGCAGCACCGCCTGACTCGCGGCGGCATCGGATGGAACGGGATCGCCGGCGAAAATCTCGCGATCGGGACCGTGGACGGGCGCACGGTTTACGCGTTGTGGATCGACAGCCCGCCCCACCGGGCGAACATCGAGAACTGCGCCTTCACACACCATGGTATCGGGCTCGAAGACGGGCTCTGGACTCACGTCTTCGTTCAGAACCCCCTAGGTGCGCCCTGAGTGCGGGGCCCGACCACTACTCCATGGCCTCTGCGGCCGCAGACACCCCGTCCTTCATGTCCGCCGCGAATCCCTGCTCGTGCAGCGCGTCGGCGAGCGCCGGAAGCAGGGCGAGGATCTTCGATGGACGGCAGGAGTGTCCCATGCACCCGATACGGAAGATCCGGCCGGCCAGTGGGCCGAAGCCGCCGGAGATCTCGATTCCGTAACGAGAGAGCAGGAGCTGGATCACTCGTCTCGCATCGACACCGTCGGGGACCCGGACGGCGTTCAGGCTGGGCAGCCACCAGGCATCGTCCGGCAACATCTCGAGCCCCATCGCTACCACGCCGGCCTTGAGACCGCCGGCGACCTTCCGATGCCGGGCCCAGCGATCCTCGAGCCCCTCCTCGGCCACGAGACGGAGCGATTCGCGAAGCGCGTAGATGTTCGTAATCGGGGCCGTGTGGTGAAACGAGCGCTCGTCTCCCCAGTAGCTCTGCAGCAGAGATAGATCGAGGTACCAGCTGCGGATCGGGTCGGACCGGGCGGCGATCTTCTCCATGGCCCGCTGGTTCAACGTCAGCGGGCTGGCGCCCGGCGGGCAGGACAGACACTTCTGACCTCCGGAATACGCCACATCGATGCCCCACTCGTCCACCTGCAACTCCACCCCACCGAGGGAAGTCACGGTGTCCGCGATCACCAGGGCACCGTGTTCGTGGGCGATTCGCGTCAGCTCGGGCACATCGGGCTGCAGTGCGCCCGTGCTCGTCTCCGCGTGAACGAAGGCGAATATGACGGGGGAGTGTTCGGCCAGGACTGCCTTGACCGCCACCGGATCGAGAGGCTTTCCCCACGGCGCCTCCACTCGAACCACCAGGCCACCGGCTCTCTCGACCATCGTGGCCATCCTGTCGCCGAAATAGCCGTTCGAAGGCACGGCGACACGGTCTCCCGGCTCGACGAGGTTCACGAATGCCGCTTCCATCGCCGCCGATCCGGTGCCGCTGACCGGAATCGTCCAGCGATTCCGGGTGCGGAGCGTATAGCGCAGCAGTGCCTGGACCTCGTTCATGATCGACACGAACGCAGGGTCGAGGTGGCCGATCAGTGGCGTGCTCATCGCCTTCAGCACCCGCGGATGCACGTCGCTCGGCCCCGGTCCCATGAGAAGACGAGTCGGGGGCTCCAGGGGCGCGACTTCCGGCGCGTCGAATCGTTGGTCGTGCATGTGATCTTTCTGCCTGGTTGTCGTCTGCGATTCTGCGTCGAAGTACCGGGCGCATGCCGAGCCGCGCCGCCGACCGGCGCTCTACCCGCCGGTCTCTCCTGCCTCCGGACCTTCAATTCGATCGTGTGACACGCCGACACGGATCAGGCCTCTCATGTCGCCCACCTCGTAGCCGGTCGCCTCATCCTCCGGATATGTCCGCCGGATCACCTCGACTACCGCAGGGTCCATCTCTTTCGGGTCTCCGTGGCAGGTCAGGCAGGGTGGCGCTATGACGAGCGGACGGTAGTAGCGCAGCTCGCCGCTCTGCGTGCGCTGCACCCAGTCCTCCGGCAAGGCCCCGGACTCCGCGAGGGCTCTCTCGAAGTGCCGAAGCGCCTGCATCTCCGCAGCGTCCGGAGCGTTGACGGAATTCCGTTGGCGATCCGACACGCGCTTGAGCGAGATTCCCTCTCCCAGGCCACGGGCCACGCTGTCGGTGAGAGCTAGCGCCCTTCCCGCGCAGAACTCGACTGCGTGCACCGGGCCGCCCTCCTCCATGGAGGAGACGAGATTCGCCTGCAGCGTGCCCATGAGTGCTCGGGCCGCGGTCGCTCCTTCCTCCCGCACGCGTCGTTGGGTCTCGAACGGCACTTCCGAATCGCCGGCGCAGGAGGCGACGCACCCGGCCAGCGTGAGCGCCAGGAGGGTCGCGATGACGGTGGTCGTGAACCGATGCATTCCAGTCCCCATGTCGAAGGTCAACTCCGGCCCGCCACGCCGCCTTGCCTTCCTCCCGTACTCCTTGCAGCCTGCGGTCCTCGCTGCGGCTGCCGCTCCCGTCCCACGGTGTGGCATCGTCGCCGCGGCTGCGTCGATGCCCGTAGTCGATAGACGCGCATAACGCAGGTGGCAGTATCGTGTTATGAGAAAATGTACCGTTCGCTGCGACCTTCGGTCTCCGAGAAGAGAAGGGGGTTCAGGTCCCATCTTCCGCGCGCGCCGCTTGGTCCGCGAATTGCTCCCTGTTGCGGCGTATCGATCCGGCCGTGCCGGTCGGAACCGGGGCACACGATCGAACGGGAAACGATGCGGCCCGAACACCGAACCAGCGAGCGAGGTTTCACGATCGTCGAGATGCTGATCGTCATGACGATCCTCAGTCTCGTCTCGCTCATCGCGAACACCTCCTATCGAAACTACAGGGAGCGCGCGATTCTGAATCGCGAGGCCACCGTGGTCGCGTCCGACATGGCCCTTACCCGAAGCTACGCGATCCGCGAGCGGCAGAGCGTGTCCCTGGTCGCCGACGAGGCGAACCGAATGTACGTGATCCGCACCGCTTCGGGTGACACTCTTGGCGTGCGGGTCTTCGATGTCGAATCCGACCTCGCGATCGATTCCCTGAACGTACTCGCTTCAGGCGATTCGATCACCTTCAACTCGCGTGGATTGCTCACGACCGCGTTCGCACGTGTCGACGTCGGCCGCGAGTCCGGTGACCGACAGGTACAGGTAAACGGCACCGGCCGATCCCGAATCGTAGAGCCGTAAGGCGGAAAACCATGAGAAAGATCTCGAAAGAAATCACGGCCCGTCTGAGGTTTGAGGCGCAGAGCGAGGCTGGATTCGGACTTGTAGAGACGTTGATCGCGTTCACGATTCTCGTCATCGGGCTGCTCGCCGTGAGCGGGCTCACTCTCGCTTCCGCGGCGCAGGCACGGATCGCCGATCGGTGGAGCGACATCGCGACGGCCGGGCAGGTCGTGATCGAAACCGTACAGATGAGGGGATACGATTCCGCGGTCAACGGCACGGACACCGTCTCCGTGAGCGGCAAGGAGTACCCCGTCACCCTGACCGTTACGAACGTTTCTTCGCGAGTCCGTGAAGTTCAGGCGGTCGTGGACGGGAGCGGTCCTGCCTCGGTTCGGACTTTCACGGCCAGGGTCTACCGGTCTCGTGGACTTCCGCTGCCCTACGACCCGACCGGAATGCTCGGCGGGGGAGGTGGATCACCGTCCGATACGACGACCTCGCCTCCGGATTCGACGATCGTACAGCCGGATTCGACGACCGTTCCGGTCGACAGTTCGCCTGCGGGATGAAGACGAAGAGACGAACGATAGAACAGATGCAGAGGATCGATCCGATGCAGCAAGAACGAGCGTTCCACGCCCCGGCTGAGTCCGGATTCACACTCGTCGAGGCATTGATCGCGCTCGTGATCAGCGGGGTGCTCGCGTCCGCGCTGGTGTCCCTTCTGATCGGCCAGAGCCGATTCTACGAGCGGACCGATGACCAGATTTATGCCGAACAGAGCCTGCGCGCGTCGATGGACATGGTAGCGACGGAACTGCGCATGGGCTCGCCGTCGGATCTCCTCTCTGCCGAGGCGGATTCGGTGACCCTGCGGTTCGATATCATGCGGGCGATCGTATGCGACACGACGGCCGCGGACGCGGTCACGGCCTTCACCTTCGACCGGCCCGGAAACGCCAACGTCACCGGTGGTTCCCCGGGAACGGCCGTATCAGGTCCGTACGAGGAGCCGTTCACATACGCCGATGCCTGGCTGCCCACGGAAGCCTCCACCGGTTCCGGCCCGAAGGCCTCCTGTGTCGCGAACGGCGCGCCCACCGGATTGCCCGATGCCTCCTACGCGGTGCTCACGGGATGGAACTCGGGCATCGGCACCCGTCCGGAACCGGGTTCCCTGATTCGGATCTACGGGAATCTCAGGTACGAGTTCGCGCCATCCACCTTCTTCTCCACGCGCACGGCTCTGTGGAGGGGAAACCAGGAGCTGATCGGTCCGTTCGAGAACGATGCCGCCTTCTCCTACGTCATGGGCGATGGCACGGTGCAGACGAGCGTGAGCTCCGGGGACTTTCCGAACGTCCGGGCGATCCGCCTGACGGCCGTGGCGCTGGGGGACGGAGCGAACCGATACGACGTGCGGCGTCCGATCCAGATCGACATTCCCTTCCGGAACTGAAGAAGGGCGCGACGCCCGACGGCCACGGGCCGCGCCCTTCGCCTCTCCTGCCGGAAGTCACGACTCAAACCGTCAGAAGACCTCGGTCCAGGTCCCCGGAATCTCGGACAGCCCGCCGAATGCCGCCTTCGTCGCTTGCTTCAATTTACAGGAGTGATACTTGAACACCTTGTTGCCATTCCCGATGTCCGTGGAGGCCGGAGTCTCGCCAAGAAGGATGTTCAGACCCGCCACGGTGGCGCCTTCGACCGTCTGGTACCCGTTGCTCGTGATGTAACCGCCCACCAGGAGCGCGCCATCCCAGTTGAACGACCCGTTCATCGCGAGGTTGTCGCGCACGATCAGCGTCCCGCGACCCGAGTTGCTCGGGCTCACCGAGATGTTCCCGTCCACGTAAATCACCGGCCACTCGTCCGCCGGCAACGTTCCGAAGTTCGGCCAGCTGTCCGGAGGAACCGTGTAATCGGGACTGATCAATCCGCCGTTGATCACGCCGTCCCAATCGAGACCCATGCTCTCCAGCATCTCCTGGCCTGTCTGTCCGTCCTCGATCGGAGGATCGCCGTCCGGGACCGGTGTGCCGCCACTCTGCACGTAACCGGAGGGCGGGACCTTCACTCCGGCCACGGCGGGCTTCGGGGAGTTCGGGCAAGCCGGATTCCCGGCCGCCGCCCAGTCCTGACCCGAGATGAGGCCTGCGTCACCGGTCTTGAGCAGGCCCGCGGCGGATGTGAACGAAGCGGGGACGAGGATCGATCCATCGGAATAGATCGCGACCCGCGACACCGTCCGCCTCGCCGTGTCGCCCGGCGCGAATACATACACCGCGGTCGAGGAGACGTGGTAGAGGACCCGGCCCCCCGCGATCTCCGTCAGCTTCGTCGGCACGACGGTGACGGTAGTCACCGAATCGGGCGTGTAGGTCGCCCCGCTCGTCCCGTCGGCTTTCGAGCCGAAGTAGCTCTGGAGTCCCCCATCGGCGGCCAGGAAAGCTCGTGTCGAGGCGTCCAGGTTCTCGGCGATCTGGAGATCGGAACCGGTCACCATGACTCCTGCCGCCGCCAGGGCCGTGAGACCGACCAGGGCGATGAGAACGATGACGAGGGCCGCTCCCCGTTGATTGTCGATCTGCTCGTTCCAGCTGCCGAAGCTTCGCGTCGCTGACATTCGCCACCCGCCGTTCTCGCAGAGTCTCAAGAATCCGATGTCATACAGCACCCTTTCTTCTGCAACGCAGAGGCCAGCGCGAGACGTCTCGGTCGCAAACTTGTAAGTCTATGCCGTCATGAGCGATATCGGCTCTTGAAACGCGGGTGGAGATTCAGAGCGGGGCACGTGGCCGAGAGCCTTGCGACAGCAATGCGAGATTTTGCACGAACAACCGGCTCATGTTTCGCAGACCCGGCAATCGTTGCGAGTATGCCACGATTCGAGCACCGGTGGTCTGATAGTTCGAAAATCCTTAACATGACCGACCACAGTCGGTTACCGGACAGCCGAGAATCGCGCATTGTTCGCTTGATTCTTGCATCGCGAAACTGCTCGTCCGTTCCAACTTTAGCCGAGATCCTCACGGATCGGCCCACCCGAAAGGAGTCTGCATGAACGCTCGCAACTGGACAGCTCTTGGAGCGACGTTCGCGTTCGCGCTGGCGATCGGTGCCTGCCAGGAAACCCCGACGGAGCCGGAAGACGCGACCTTCGCCAAGCCCGCGCCCGTGATCGAGAACAGCAATGGCGCGCCCAGCGGACAGCACTACAACCTCAACCTCATCGGCGTGCCGAAGACGAAGACGGCCGAGATGACCGGGAATAACGGTCACCGCATATTCGTAGGACTCGGCAACCAGGGAGGCGTGACGAAAAACACGAAGATCCTGCTCACGGAAGGGGAGTTCGCCGTTCTCGACGCGAACGGCACGGACGGTGAAGCTGCCTTCCAGCTGCCGAACCCCGACCCCGATTGCGACGGGACGACCGAGTACAGCGTCTACGTGCGGGCCCTCGGCAAGCCCGGTGGCTCGGCCGACGTGCAGACCTGCTACACGGACGACTCGGGGACCTGGTGTGCCGCAGATGTCACGGGTGGCGTCAGCCAGATCACGATCACACGCACACCCGGAAAGCAGAAATTCACGAACGAAAGCAAGGACCTGCTCTACGTGGATTACTGCGCCGAGTGGGACACGACCACCACGCCCTGGACGTGCCTCGACTGGACGATCATCCCGCTGTTCGGGGAAGACGCGTACGAGTTCTTCTGGGACTACGACAACAACGGCCTGAAGCTTGCGCAGCTGCGATTCTATCCGATATCCACCGACGCGTGGACGGATGAACAGGTCGTCTGCTCGGACGAGGGCTGAAGCTGACCGTCCGACTGTGAATCGCCGGGCCGGCTTGCAGGCCGGCCCGGCAACCCGCGAGCCGCCGCAGAATCTCTGAAAGCGGCGGCCCCCTCGCGATCTCTTCGCCGGGTCATCCATCCGGACCCGTCGTGTGTCTAACAGGGTACGAGGAGCGAACGGGCAGGGGCGAGAACCCATCACTCCGCTGGCGACAGCCTTGCACACGGAATAATCTCGGTACGTTATGGGCGAGTTTCTGCATAGACTGGCCGAAAGACGATTGGTCCAGACGGCGGCCGTGTACGCGGGCGGCGCCTGGCTTCTTCTCGAAGCCACCGATTTCTGCATAATCGGGCAGCGTGGCGTGAGGCCCAAACCAGACCAAGTCATCGGGCTCAGCCCGGCGACCAAAAAGAACCTCCTCGCCATCCGGAAGGATCAACACCGCCATCCCCGACTGGTTGATTCCCGCGTAGTAGAGAAAATGAGAATCCTGTCGAAACTCAACTCGATGCTCTAAAAGCCAATAAAGGCAATTGAGCTGCTATTTGAGTCATCCTCTAACCGGAGTATAGTGAAATGCGGGAAAAGATTGTCGGAATCATTGGGGGGATGGGACCCGAAGCGACTGTCGACCTCTTGTCCCGATTCATATAGGTCACCCCGGCAGTTCCAGT
>JARRPA010000037.1:0-11445 GCA_037383305.1 Gemmatimonadota bacterium
CCGATGCCCAAGCCGTGGACGCCATGCTGCAAAAGGCCCGAAATGTCATTGTTATCGATCATCAGCAGACCGCAACATCTGAAAAGGCGCATCTCGTTTTGCCCGCAGCCACATTCGCCGAGGCTACCGGCACCCTGATCAACAATGAAGGACGCGCCCAGCGCGGATACGCGGTGATGCCCCCGAAGGGAGCGGTTCGGGCCGGCTGGCGCTGGCTGCAGATGTTGATGAAAGCGGCCGGCCATAGCGGCGCTTCATCCTGGCTTCGTTTGGAAGACCTGACGGCGGATCTGGTCAAAGACATGCCGGTGTTTCAGCCTGTTGCGGAATTGGACCCCGAGGTCGCGATGCCGACATCTGGCGGTAAAATTCCCCGACAATCGCACCGCTATACCGGGCGAACATCCATGCATGCCGATATCGACGTGAGCGAACCCAAACCGCCGGCAGATGAAGACGCGCCGCTGGCCTTTACCATGGAGGGTTACGATGGCCGGCCGCCGGCAGGACTCATTTCGCGGATATGGGCGCCGGGCTGGAATTCGGAACAGGCGTTGAACAAATTTCAAAGTGAAATCGGCGGGCCATTGCGGGGAGGAGATCCCCCATCCACCATATTTTCGGCAGCGAAGAACTGAGCATGGCGTCGCCGGGCATCGCCCGGCAGGCGCCTCAGCCGTATCTGGCCTTGCGCCCTGAAGATGCCCCGGCCGGCGACGGCGAGCAGGTCCGGTTGCTGGTCAGCGGGAAATCTCTGGAACTTCACCTAAAACTGCTGCCGGGGATGCCGGAGCGAACGGCCGGTCTGCCCGACATTCCGCGTCTCGGACTTCGGCTGACACTTCCTGCGGAATTCGGTGCGGTCGAATGGTTCGGACGTGGACCGCAGGAGACCTACGTCGATCGGAAGTCGGGTGCCGCGATCGGACGCTACGTTTCGACCCCGGCCGAGCTCTACCATCCGTATGTCCGACCGCAGGAGACCGGGAATCGCACCGACACCCGCTGGGTGGCGTTTCGAGATTCAGCCGGCTATGGACTGCTCGCCGCAGGCATGCCGAGGCTGGACTGGAGCGCGATTCCCTACCTCACCGAGGATCTCGACGAGGGACCGGTGAAGACAGGGCGTCACACCTTCGATCTGCCCGACCGCGACCTGATCGCCGTCCACCTCGACCATCGGCAGCTCGGCGTAGGCGGTGACAACAGCTGGGGCGCACAGGCCCTCGAGAAGTACCGGATCCCGATCGAGACGGCTTCCTGGTCCATTCGGCTCGCGCCCCTCGGGCCGGGTCTCGGTGACCCGATGGAGCTCTCCCGGATCGAATTCCCGCAGCCCTCCACCGGACGGCAATTCAAGGAGCCACGATGAGTCCTCTCGACCGGCGAGACTTCGTGAGAACCAGCGCCACGGCCACGCTCGGCGCGTCGCTTGCGCCTTCTCCTGCTTTCGGCTCCTGGACACGAAACGGTCCCGCGGACCGGCTGCGACTCGGCTTCATCGGAGTCGGAGGTCGCGGAAGCTGGCTCATGGGCCTCGCTCTGCGTCGCAGCGACTGCGAGGTGACGGCGGTATGCGACATCGTTCCTGAAGCCGCAGGCCGCGCGGCCACGGCGGCTCGCGAGGCCGGACGCGACGAGCCCGCGCTGTATACGGCAGGGGATGAAGACTGGCGGAATCTGCTGACGCGGGAGGACGTGGACGCGGTCATCGTGGCCACGCCGTGGCTGTGGCACACGCCGATGGCCGTGGCCTCGATGGAAGCGGGCAAGGCGGTCGGGGTGGAAGTTCCGGCGGCGACGACGGTCGAGGACTGCTGGGAGCTGGTCCACACGCACGAGCGCACCGGCGTGCCCTGCATGATGCTCGAGAACGTCTGCTACCGGCGGGATGTGATGGCCGTGCTGCGCATGGTCCGGGAGGGGATGTTCGGCGAGCTCGTGCACTGCCATTGCGGCTATCAGCACGATCTCAGAGCCGTCAAGTTCAATCCGGGCGCGGAGTTCGGTCCGGGTGCCGACGGTGAGGCGGTCTGGCGCACGCAGCACTCCATCACTCGAAACGGGGAACTGTATCCGACCCATGGGATCGGGCCGGTGGGAAACTGGCTCGGCATCAACCGAGGCAACCGTTTCCTGCACCTCACTTCGACTGCCACCAAGACGCGGGGGCTTCACGACTACATCGTCGCTGTGGGTGGAGAGGATCACCCGAACGCGGGTGTTCGCTTCAAGCTCGGTGACATCGTCACCAGCGTGATAAGGAGGGTAATGGGATAGAGTATCGTGGTTAGACTTTATTGGAACCTGGAGAGTTAATATTCTTTGTATTTTCGGGTTCTGGGGTTTCGTGTCATTGAATTTCCGCGTGCAGGGCACGCGAGGACTGTGGATGGCCGACAACCGCTCGATTTATCTCGAGGACTCGAGCCCCGAGCCTCACCGCTGGGAGCCGTTCGATAGCTACCAGGCACAGTTCGACCACCCGTTGTGGGCGAAGTACGCTTCGGACGCTGAAGGAGCCGGACACGGGGGCATGGATTTCTTCGTGCTTCACGCGTTCATCGAGTCGGTGAAGCGGGGAGAGGCGACTCCGCTGGACGTCTACGACGCCGCGGCCTGGAGCGTGATCGGTCCCCTGTCCGAGGCGTCGATCGCGATGGGGAATCATCCGGTGGCGTTTCCCGACTTCACCGGTGGACGCTGGGCGACTCGACGGCCGCTCTTCGCGCTCGGGAGCGTGTACTGAGCGCCATCGGTCCCGGACTCCGCCAGAGTCGAGAAACCGATGAGGGGGATACGCATTTGAACTTCGAGCCCGATCGTCTCGTCCGTGCCCCCGGGCGCGTAAATCTGATCGGAGAGCACGTGGATTACGCCGGGCTTCCGGTGTTACCGATGGCTCTGGAGCAGGCGGTCCACGTGGCCGTCCGAGCGCGCGACGATGGGCTGATACATGCCGCCTCCTCGGACCCCGGCTATGGCGATCGGGAGTTTCGGCTCTCGCCCGTGATCGACCCTTACGTGGACGGCGATTGGGGGAATTATCTCAAGGCCGCGGCGGTGGCTTCGGCATCTCATTATGGTGCGGCTCGGGGGGGCGACCTGTTCATCGGTTCGGAGGTTCCGGTAGCGGCCGGCCTGAGCAGTTCCTCGGCATTGGTGAACGCGGTCCTTCTCGCACTGCTCGACCTGTCGGAAATCGCAGTCGACCCCCTCGAACTGGCCGCCGTGGCGGCCGACGCGGAACAGTACGTCGGCACTCGGGGAGGAGGAATGGACCAGGCGATCTCGATGTGCGCTCGCGAGGGTCACGCGGCGCGAATCGAGTTCGAGCCGTTGCGGGTGACGCAGGTCCCGATCCCGGCCGGCTGGCGATTCCTGGTGGCAGATTCCGGAGTTCAGGCACACAAGTCGGGTGCGGCCCGGGACACCTACAACGCCCGTCGGTCCGCGGTCGAGAAGGCGGTCGAAGTCGTCGGTGAGCAGCTCGGGCACGCCGAAGGCGAGAGAACGTATGCGAGTCTGCTTTCCGGACACGAGGCAGCCGAACTCGTCCGGGTCGCCGAAGAGGTCCTCGACGATCGACATTTTCGACGGTTCCGGCACGTCGTGACCGAGGCTGAGCGCACCCGCCTCGCCGAGGCAGCGATGCGAGCCGACGACCCCGCGACGTTCGGCAGGCTGATGAACGGTTCACACGCCAGTCTGCGCGAGGATTTCGAGGTGAGCGGTTCCGAACTCGACCGACTGGTGTCGCTGGCGAGGGACGCGGGAGCGCTCGGAGCACGGCTCACGGGCGCGGGGATGGGGGGGTGTATCGTGGCGCTGTGCGATCGGGATCGAGTCGATCCCGTGCTCGCGGCAGTTCGGAAGGGGTACTTCGCCCGCCTTCCGGAGCCCGTTTCCCGGGACGAACTGGATCGACGACTCTTCGTCGCCGTGCCCTCGGCGGGTGCTGCGGTCCGGAGGATCTGACGACGGGCGCGCTCACGCCACCTTCATCAACCCCAGCACCTCGCTCCGCAGCGCCCGATCCCAGCGCAGCTCACCGCGGAAGGCCGTAGTGACCATCTCGGTTTCTGCCTTACGGGCTCCCCGGAGCTTCAGGCAGGAATGCTCTGCTTGAACCACGACCGCTACGCCGCGCGGATCCAGGTGCTCGACCAGTGCATCGGCGATCTGGCCCGTCAGCTGCTCCTGCAGCTGGGGTCGCCGGGCAAACACGTCCACGGTTCGGGCGAGCTTGCTGAGCCCCGTCACCTTGCCGTGGTCCGGCAGGTAGGCCACGTGGGCCCGACCCGTGAACGGTAGAAAGTGGTGCTCGCATACGCTGACGAAGTCGATGTCGCGCAGGATCACGAGGTCGTCGCCCGTCTGCTCTTGTGAGAACTGGCGAGCCAGGTGTACGCCCGGCTCCTCGTGCATTCCCGCAAGAATCTCCCGGTAGGCGCGAGCGACCCGGGCGGGCGTGTCCCTGAGGCCCTCGCGATCGGGGTCCTCGCCGAGGCCCAGCAGCATCTCCCTGACCGCAGCTTCCACGCGGGGCATGTCCACCGGGTCTGACAGGTCGGCGTGGAGCGTCGCTCCGTTGTTCGCTTCGCGATTCACCGCCGGGAGGATGGGATCGAGGCGGAGAGTTCCCCTCGAATCCTCGATCCCGTTTCGGCTCATGGCCTCTTCTACACTGACCGCATCGACCCACCCGTGCCTTGTGGCCATGATCCTCTTTCTGTTATGGAAATGTCTATGTTTTCGAACGAAAGTAGCGAGCGGTGCTGTACTTGTCAATGTGATGTCCAGGTAGTATTGTCTCCCGGGGCTGTGGAGCCCGGATTTTTTGGAGCCAATACTTGACGAACTTGTCAAACAACCTGGACAGGGCGGGCTCGTGACGAGACAGGAAAGTGGCCCGGCGGCCGCGACGGTCCCCGACACCGAGGCGCGCATCTTCGATGCGGCACTGCATGTCTTCGCAAGGAAAGGGAAGGACGGAGCCCGAATGCAGGAGATTGCGGACGAGGCCGGCATCCACCGACCCCTGCTGCACTATTACTTCCGCACCAAACAACAGCTCTACGAGGCGGTAGCCCGGCGCATGTTCTCGCAGTTCATGGACACATTCGATGCGCCTCGCGGTGAGGGCGGTTTCGTGGAGACGCTTCGAGCCTTCATCGATCATTATGTCGACAGCGTCCATGCGAACCAGTCGATGGCGTCGTGGATCGTGGCCGAGAACCTGGCGGGGAACCCGTTGCTGGGAGAAATGCTCGCGGAGGCATTCGCCACGGAGGGCTCCCCGCAGCGGGAGATGGAACAGGCGATCGAGCGCTCGATACGTGCAGGAGAGATACGTCCGGTGGACCCCAAGCAGCTGATGCTGACGATCGTCTCGGGTTGCGTGTTCTTTTTCGTCGCCCTTCCCACCGTGAAGATGATGAATCCGCTCGCCCGCGAGAATCTCGAAGCGTTCATCGAGCAAAGAAAAGCCCATCTGTTCGACGTTCTGTATCACGGTCTCGCCGCTCGCGAGGTGTCTCGTGTCTGACCTGTACGGAGGTTCCACGATTCTCTCCACGACCCGGGCCGCGGTCCCGAGCATCGCGGGCGCGGCGCTCTTTCTCGCCGGATGTTCTTTCGCACCCGAACCGAGGACGCCGGGCGTGGTGCTGGAGATCCCGGCGGAGTACCCAGCCGAACCTGCGGTCGGGAAGGGTGGGGATGCTGCGGCCCCGGATGCCGGATCCCGGGCTAGACGGCCGACGCGCTGGTGGACCGTGTACGGGGACCCGGTTCTGGAAGCGCTCGTCGACACGGCACTGGCCGCGAACCTGGACCTGCGGGAAGCGATCGCGCGAGTCGAAGAAGTGCGGCAGCGCTACCGGATCGCGCGGGCCGACCTTTTTCCGTCCCTGGGGCTGACAGCGGATGCGAGCTACCAGGACACGCCCACCAATGCCGGTTTCGCCGGGGAGATCGGCGGAGGCGGAGAGGGAGGGGAGCCGGGCCAGCCACCCTCCGCGCCGGCGTTTCCCGACCGGTTCCAGTACGACACGTACACCGCGGCCGTCGGATTCTCGTATGAGATCGACTTCTGGGGCCGAGCTCGCAACGACACCAGAGCCGCGGTCAGCGACTTCCTGGCATCCGAGGGCGACTACCAGACCGCGCGACTGGCGGTGATCTCAGCTGTGATCTCCACCTACCTCGAGGTCGTGGAGTTGCGTCGCAGCATCGAGTTGACCCGGGGGAGCGTCGATATCCTGGAAGAGCGATCGGATCGGACGAACGAGCGATATCTGAGAGGTCTGGTCACGACCTTCGAACTGTACACGATCGAGGCGCTCTATCGGAATACGCAAGCATCTCTGCCCGTGCTCGAGAGCGCGCTCGAAGAGGCAGAGGGGCGGCTCGCCATTCTCCTCGGTCGATATGCGGGAAGTCTCGATTCGATCCTGGCGGGAGGAATCGGGCCAGCGGTGGTGCTCGACGAGATCCCGGCAGATCTCACGACGGCGCTGCTCGAAGAGCGCCCCGACGTCTGGGCGGCGTGGCAGCGGATGGAAGCCGCCCGGTACCGGATCGGTGCGCGGAAGGCACAGTTGTACCCGGCGATACGACTCGATGCCACCGTCGGACTGCAGGCCGGCGACATCGGCGACCTGTTCCGGCTGGACCAGTACTTCCTGAACCTGATCGGCGGCCTCGCGCAGCCGCTCTTCCAGGGCGGGCGGCTCCGCGCGAACGTCGGCGTGGCGGAGGCGCAGTTCCAGGCACAGGCCGCGAACTACGTGCGCACGGTGCTCACGGCTTTCAAAGAAGTGCAGACCAGCCTCGTGAATCTCGAGAAGCAGAGCGAGCGCTACGAGTTCCTCAGCCAGCAGCTCGTGTCGGCTGAGGGCTCTCTGGCATTCCAGCGCAGGTCCTTCGAGCGAGGTGTGGGAGACTACCTCGCCTACCTCGACGCGAAACAGAACCTGGCGGGAACGCAAACCAATCTCGCGGCGGCCGAACGCTCCCTCGCGGAAGCCCGGCTCGCCGTGCACAGGGCCTGAGGCGGCGCCTGGATCGACGAAGGGGAGGATCTGGACCGCCGACTCGAACAGGAATACCGGATCATGGATGAAGAGATGTTCTCCACCGAAACCTCCGCCGGCGAGGTCGCGAACCCGGCGGCAGATCGATGAGCGGTCTCGGCTCTCTGGGCTCACGCTTCATGAGCCTCGGCTCGTTCGCGCGGGTCGCGCTCATCCTCGGATTCGGCGTCGCCGTGTTCGCGCTTCTGATGCTTCTCCGGGAGGAACCGGAATCACAGGAGCCGGCTCGTCGCGCGCCGCTGGTCGTCACTCAGCCGGCCGAGCTGCGCAGCGGCAACCTGACGATAGAGGGTAACGGGACCGTCCGTCCGATGAGCGAGATCTCCCTCTCCCCGCAGGTCTCAGGCCGCATTACCTGGGTCTCGCCTTCGTTCGTCACCGGGGGTCGATTCGAGAAGGGGGACGTGCTCCTGCGTATCGAAGCCGCAGACTACGAGAACGCGGTACAGGCGGCCGAGGCCGACGTGGCTCAGCGAGAGGTCGACCTCCTTACCTGGAAGGAACAGCGCGATCTGGCGATCGAGGAGTACGAGCGATTCCGAGCGCGCGAGGGGATCACGGCGCCGGTCGATTCCAGTGAGATCGGAGGTCTCGTCTTCCGGGATCCCCAGCTGCGTGCCGCCGAGGCCTCGCTCCGTCGCGCCGAGGCCGGTCTCGAGGATGCACGCCTCGCGCTCTCCCGGACGCGGCTCACGGCCCCCTTCGACGGGATCGTTCGCACCAAGAGCGCCGACATCGGTCAATACGTGACGCCGGGCCAGTCCCTCGGCTCGCTGTACGATACCGATGAAGTGGAGATCGTGGTGCCTCTCACCGATGGCGAGGCGGCGCTGATCGAGGGGCTGTGGTCCGCCGGTTCCGACGCCGATCCGACCATCCCGGCGGAGATCCGTGCGACATTCGGGGGAGAAGAATACACCTGGACCGGCTACGTCGATCGTGCCGAGGGCGCGCTGAATCCGAACACCCGGACGGTGGACGTGGTGGTCCGGGTCCGGCAACCGTTCGCCGATGATGGAAAGGGCCGACCGCCGCTCCTGCTCGGGACCTATGCGACGGTCGACATCGAAGGACGTGCGGTGGAGGACTTCCTCGTGCTGCCGAGAATGGCATTGCGGGATGGTTCAGAGGTCTACGTCGTCGAGCAGGACTCGCTGCTGTCGATTCGATCCGTGCAGGTGCTCCAGGAGGTGACCGGGAACGTGATGGTGAAAGGCGAGATCGGTCATGGGGAGCCCGTCGTCGTGAACTCGATGGATGTCGTGACGGATGGGATGATCGTGCGACAGGCCGAGGAGTCGACGTCATGAACCGGGCGATCGCATGGATGGCCGGACACCCGGTCGCATCCAATCTGCTGATGGTCTTCATCCTCGCCGCCGGCGTGTTCAGCATGGCGAACGTGGTCGTGGAAGTGTTTCCCGACTTCGATCTCGGCGCCGTTCAGGTCCGGGTAGAGTATCCCGGCGCCTCGCCCGAAGAAGTCGAGGAAGGAATCATCCAGAAGGTCGAGGAACGGGTCGAGGCGATCGAGGGCGTGAGCCAGATCAACTCGACCGCTTCCGAGGGCGTCGGTGTCGTGTTCATCGAGCTCAATCTCGGCGAGGACGTCTCGAGCCGGCTCGACGAGATCAAAGCGGAGGTGGACCGGATCACCAGTTTCCCCGCCGATGCCGAGAAACCCGAGGTGACGGAGGTCACCAGCCGCAGCCGGGTAATGGAGATCGCCGTTCACGGCGAGGCGCCGGAGCGGACGCTGAAGGAGCTGGCCAACCGGATCAAGGACGATCTGTCGTCGATGCCCGAGATCTCCTTCGTGCAGACCAGCGGCGTGCGCGACTACGAGATCTCGATCGAGGTCTCCAACGACGCGCTGCGCTCCTACGGCATCAGTCTGGAAGACGTCGCGACGGCGGTTCGACGGGCCAGCCTGGACCTGCCCGGTGGACGCGTGGACACCGACGACGAGGAAATCCTCGTCCGTGTGAAGGGACGCAACTACGACCGCGACGATTTCGCGAGGATCATCGTTCGCGGTTCCCGTGACGGAGCCACCTTACGGCTCGACCAGATCGCCACGATCCGTGACGGATTCCAGGACGCGGACCTCGTTACGCTCTACAACGACGAGCCGGCGGCCTTCGTTCAGGTGTTCCGCACCTCGGACGAGCAGGTGCTGGACATCGTGCGCGTCGTAGAGAGCTACCTGGACGAGATCGCCGTACCCTCGATGCCCAGGGGGGTGGAGGTCTCGATCTGGCAGAACGACGCCGAACTGCTGGAAAGCCGAATCAACCTGCTGCGGAAGAACGGGATCATCGGTCTGATCCTGGTGCTGATCGCGCTGACCCTCTTCCTCGACCTGAGGTTGTCGTGGTGGGTGGCGGTCGGAATCTCGCTCTCCTTCATCGGCACCTTCGCCGTGATGCCCTGGTTCGACATCTCGATCAACATGATGTCGCTGTTCGGTTTCATTCTCGCGATCGGGATCGTGGTGGATGACGCGATCGTGGTAGGCGAGAACATCTACAGCGAGCGAGAGAAGGGACGTGGGCCGCTGGAGGCGGCGATCAAGGGCACGCAGCGGGTCGCCGTTCCGGTAGTGTTCGCCGTGCTGACGACCGTCACGGCCTTCACGCCGCTCTTGTTCGTTCCGGGCTCGATCGGGAAGTTCCTCAAGTTCATCCCGATGATCGTGATCGCGGTCCTCCTGTTTTCGCTCATCGAGTCGCTGTTCATCCTGCCGCACCACCTGTCGCGTCTACCCGAGCACGGCCACCAGCCGTTGCCCAAGTGGATGCGGCCCGTGGAGAGGCTTCAGTTCGCGGTGCAATCGGGGCTTCAGCGTTTCATCGACGGCCCCCTGGACCGAACGGTGCGCTTCGCCACCGACCATTACGGGGTAGTGATCTCCTCGGCGATCGCTCTCGTGTTCATTGCCATGGGGCTCGTTGCCGGACGCTACATCAGCTTCAGTTTCCTGCCTCGGATCGAGGGCGACAACGTGATCGCCCAGGTCGAGATGCCGCAGGGTACGCCCAGTGCGCGCACGCAGGAGGTGGCGTCGTACATCGAAGAGGTCGGGCGTCGCGTGGCCGACAGCCTGGCGGCGAACGCCGGCGATGATCACCGGCCCATGGTGGAGGCGGTCTACGTGAGCGTCGGGCGCTATCCATCGGCCGACGGAGGACCCGGCGCGGGAGCGCTCCCGACTTTCGTCGAGTCGAACAAGGCGGAGATCAACTTCCGACTGCTCGATGCCGAAGAGCGCGACGTGATGTCGAGTGAATTCGAACAGGCGTGGCGCGAGGCGGTCGGCGAGATGCCCGGTCCCCGCAGCCTCACCTTCTCCTCGCAGGTAATCAATCTCGGCGCACCCGTGCAGCTCGAAGTCTCGCATCCCGATACGGCCGTGCTGTTCAGAGCGGCGTCGGAGATCGAGCAGGAGCTCCGCACCTACGCCGGCGTGTTCGACGTGCGGAACGATCAGGACGTGGGGAAGAGAGAAGTCGAACTGACACTGAAACCTCGTGCGCGGACGCTCGGCGTGACCCTCGACGACCTCGCCCGACAGGTCCGGGCGGCGTTCTTCGGAGCCGAGGCGGTTCGAGTTCAACGGGGTCGCGAGGAGGTCCGCGTCTATGTCCGGCTCCCGAAGGCGGAGCGCAGCAACCTGGAGGACATCCGGCAGTATCGAGTGATGACGCCGGCGGGCGAGGCGATTCCGCTGGACGAGCTGGCCGAGGTCTCGTTCGGAACGGCGCCTTCGACGATCCGGCGCGTGGACGGTCGAAGGATCGTAACCGTGACCGCTGAGGTCGACCGCTCGGTAATCACCGGCTCCGAGGTGAACGCCGAGATTACGGGCACGATCATGCCCGCGGCGCAGCAGAGATACCCCGCGCTCCGCTATGGATTCGGGGGCGAGCAACGCGAGCAATCGCGAGCGCTCGGGGGGATGATCCGCGGGTTCATCCTCGCCCTGTTCGTCATGTATACTCTGCTCGCGATTCCTTTCGGCTCCTACATCGAACCGTTGATCATCATGGCGGCCGTTCCATTCGGGTTCATCGGAGCGGTGTTCGCGCACCTGTTCATGGGGATCGATCTCGGTATGCTGAGCATGTTCGGACTCGTGGGTCTCAGTGGCGTGGTCGTGAACGACTCCCTCGTTCTCCTGGACTTCGTGAATTCCGAGCACCGGGAAGGAAAGCCGATGGACGAGGCCATCCTCTCCGCCGCCCGGATTCGCTTCCGGCCGATCCTTCTCACCACGATGACCACGTTTCTCGGCGTGTTTCCGATGATCATCGAACGCAGCGTGCAGGCGAAGTTCCTCGTGCCGATG
>JARRPA010000038.1:0-9129 GCA_037383305.1 Gemmatimonadota bacterium
CCTCCGTGAACTGGAACGGTGCCAGTTCCCGGAATTCGGGCCGATCGACTGTCCGGCTGCCGGCGAGTCTCAGGTTCATCGCGTCGTTCAGGGCATACGTCAGCCCGATCGAAGGCAGGACGTCGGTCTGGCTCAGGTCGGACAGCGTGACGGGGCCTTCAGATTCGGGAGTCGTGAGCTCGAGGTCGTACGGCTCCACCCGGGCGCCGAATACCGCCCGAAGTCGGCTACCGATCGGCAGGTCGACCATCCCGTATCCGGCATAGGTGCGTTCATCGGCGGCGTACTGGTCGCCCGACTCGACGATGTCCGTCAGCTGCAGTTCCATATCATTGGTGGGCGCCGTACCGACGATGGTACCGTTTGCGATCACCGAATCCAGGCTCGTGATACCGGAGATGAAGTTCCAGCGGTAGCGGCGAGCGGCGAAGTCGCGGCTGCGGCTGCGGAACGCCCCTCCGACCTTGACGCTGGCCGGGCGGGACCACCCGCCGAAGTTCCAGGTCCAGTCCACGCCGCCGTTGAAGTCGTCATCGGTAAGATCGGTATAGAAGTAGCGCCCGCTCTCGCCCGTATCGCGGTTCAGCGTGTACGGTTCGTCGCTACCGAAGCTGCGCGTGTAAACGACTTCGCGGAGAGCCGGTTCGTCCCGGGACGCCCGGGCCCCCGAGAACCGCCAGTCGAGTCGCGAGTTCAGCGATTCGAGATCGTGCTTGCCCGACAGCTGGCCCCACAGCATGCTTCGCTCCTGGAAGCGCAGCCGCTCGCTGAGCACCTCACCGCCCAGGTCCTCCTGATTGCCGCCCGTGTAGTCCCGCGCCTCGTCGTCCGTATTGCGGTTGTACATCGCCTGCAGGTTGAACTGGTTCGACGGCGTGGCGAGAAAGCTGAAATTCGCGAGTCCGCCCCAGGCGACCTGGCGCATGCCGCGATTGAAGTCGTAGTCCACGTTCGGTCGGGCGTTTTCCTGGAACTCGGGATTGAATGCCTCGGCCCGCCACTTCCGCTCGTACTCCACGTCGCGACGAATGAACTTCTGCCCGTAATTTCCGGCCACGAAGTAGCCGAAGTCCTTCCCGAACAGCGACGTCCTGTCGCCGACCGAGCCGCCGACGTCGACGTTCGCGGGCGTGGTCTCCGCCGCTGGCGCGAACTGCGGCAGCTTGCTGGCGAACTCCCGTCCCGCCAGGAGCAGTGAGTCGGGGCTCGCCTTGGGCAGCCGACTGCCACCGAGACCGTACCCGGCGTCCTGGATCGCGTCCGGTATCGCCCGAGTGCCGTCGTCGGAACCCAGCCAGTCGGTGCCGCCTCCGTCGTAACGCAGGAACCCGTCCTGGAACTGGCTCTCCGAGTTGGCGGAGCTGCCGAGCGACATCTTCCAGGTGAACTCGGAGGGGAACTCCTTGTTCTGGATGTCCACCGAGCCGCCGCTGAATTCACCGGGTCGGTCCGGCGTGTAGGTCTTCTGGGTGGTGAGACTCTCGATGAACTCCGCGGGAAAGAGGTCCAGCGGAACCACTTCCTTCTCCGGCTCCGGACTCGGAATCGGGGAGCCGCCGAGCGAGGTCTGGCTGTACCGTTCCCCGAGACCCCGAATGTAGACGTATCGCCCCTCGGCCACGGTCACGGCACTCACCCGGGAGGCCACTTCCGCGGCATCGGAGTCGGGGGACCGTGCGATCTCCTGCTCGCCGACGGCCTCTGTGACCGCGGCCGCGTTCTTCTGCTTGTCCAGCAGGGAGGCCGTCGAGCCGGTCTCCATCGTCGCGGTGACCGTGATCGCTTCGATCTCGATCGCGGTCTGCGCGAGACTGATGTCGAGGGGTGTCGTCTCCCCGGAGAGTATGCGAACCTGCGTCACCGACTTGGGCCCGTACCCGAGTACGCTGGCCCGCACCTCGTAAACACCGGCCGGGACCTTGTCGAGGAAGTAGCGGCCCTCGAGGTCGGTCAGGACCATCTGGCCCGTCTCGACGATCGCCACCTGGACCGTGCTGATCGCTCGTCCGGACGATGCGTCGATCACCTTGCCGACGATTCGACCGTTCGCGTCCTGCGCCTGTACCTGCGTCGCCTGCCCCACGCCGAAAACCAGGAAGGAAGTGAACCCGGCGAGCGCGACGCGCGCCCTGAACCTCATCTGCTGCTTGCCTCGCTGTGAAGTGGAGTACTCGGTCGGGGCCCGGTCGCCGTCACCGACGACGTTTCGTTCCTCCCGGGCCGCGCCGGAACGACCCTATCTTGACCGGGGGGTGTGACCGACTGGTACGACCCCGGTAACGCGCGTGTACGGCGTTCGTAACGGGACGGTAAATCCGCACGGTTGCTCGAACCCGCTTTTTTTAAAAAATCGGATCTTCACGCTGCGTGCACCGACTCCGGGGCCCCTCGCGTTGATGCGAAGTTGATCGGGTGATTCGGGAATGCCAGGTTGACCCGGACAACAATCTTCACAACAAATCCACAATGGGTCGCAAGTTTTCCACATCAGCGTAACAGGTATTTATATATGAAGTTACGTGCACCATACTTCCGCTGGGGGGCGCCCAGGCCAGTTGCTACGAGCCGGGATGCGCGGTACTCTGGGAGTCGTCGGCTGCGACCGGACAGCACCGGTCCCCACTCGCTGCGAGGCGAGTCTCCGACCAGAGGAATCCGAACAGAAACCGTCAGACTCGTTCCCGGAAAGGCCCTTCCGTGATGCCCGACACTCGCGCCGTTGAACGGACACTCGAACTGCCCGCAGATGTGGCGGATTCCGTCGAAGAGGTCACGCTCCGGGATCCGGAGTACCTTCGACGATTGATCAAGGTCGGCCTGGCGCGACAAGCCGTGTTCCATGAACTGAGGCGCTCTCTGGTCGTACCCTCCGCTGCCGACCCCCACGCCACCGAACACACCGCTTGACGCTGTAGCGGCCCTCCGCTACATCCGCAGTCGGAGCCCTCGGCCCTCCGCGGGCCGGCGCAACACGAGCCGATCCGACAAGACGAGACCCCGCTTGGGAAACGAGCCGGAGGACAGAAGCGACGTCGCAAGACACTCCCCCGGAGAACCTCCGGCGGATGAACTGCGCGCCAAATACCTGGAGTATTGTTCTGCGCGGCTGTCGGAGGTCTTCCTCTCGCTTTCCGACGAACAGACCTACGGAATACTGGAGGAAGCTGCCCGCGAGGCGGGCGAGGACCTTGCCTCGCTGGGCTTTCAATCGAAAATGAGACTCGTAACGGCGCGTCTGAGAGAGGACGTTCCGTTGCCCACTTTCGAAGACTGGGCCGATGAGTACCGGCGTCACCCGGAGCGCTTCGAGCCGATGCTGCTCGGGCTCTGGAAGGACGCCATGAGAGATGCAGCGGACGATTCGGAAGCGGAGGAAGGATGAACGACGGCGACTCCCGGTCGGACCGCGATCCGCCGCAGTTGCACATCTTCGACGCGGCCGCGAGGGAAGTCGAGCTCGGATCGCTCGTCGACGGCGAGGACAGCTGGCAACTGTGGGTGATCGTCGAGCGCACCTCGGCCGACCTCTGCCGGGGTCGGATCTCGTTCCGCACCGAGGGCGAGAGACACGACACCGACGCGATCCTCGTGGAGGAGAGCGAGCGGGAGATCGTCGATCGAGCCGCGGACCTTCCCGCGTCGATGCTTCGGCAACTTCTCGTCTCGATCCGCGAGGAACGGCGGTGAGCGACGCCCGACTCCTGGTCGTGGACGACGAACCCGACATCCTCAGCATTCTCGTCTACCAGCTCAGCAAGGAGGGCTTCCGGGTCAGCACGGCGGTGAACGGGCAGTCGGCGATCGCGACCGCCGCGGAAGAGCGTCCCGCCCTCGTGATTCTCGATCTGATGCTGCCGGGTATCGACGGCTACGAGGTGCTGAAGCGACTGCGGCAGAACGAAGCGACGGCTTCGATCCCCGTGATCCTGCTGACTGCTCGCCGGGAAGAGGAGGAGAGACTCCGTGGATTCGAATTCGGAGCCGACGACTACGTAACCAAGCCGTTCAGCCCCCAGGAACTGGTGTTCCGCGTTCGCGCTCTCCTGCGCAGGACCTACGCCGAGCCGGTGACCCCGTCTCGACGTCTGAAGGTCGGTTCCGTCGAACTGGAACGCGACGCTCACCGGGCGTTCTCCGACGGAGTGGAGATTGACCTGACCCCCCTCGAGTACCGTCTGCTGGAGGTATTCCTGGAGAGGCGCGGACGGGTTCAGACCCGGCGTCAGCTTCTCCAGGCGGCCTGGCAGACGAACGCCCAGATCGAGACACGGACTGTGGACATGCACGTCGCCCGACTGCGCTCGAAGCTCGGAAGGGCGGGAGACCTGCTGGAGACGGTTCGAGGCGTGGGGTACAGGTTTCGAGGGCCGGACTCGGAGAACTGATGTCCACGCGACGCACTTTCTTCCTGCTTCTTCTCGCTCTGGCCATTCCATTCGGGCTGTTCATTCTGTGGACCGCGATCGAGCTGAAACCGCAGTTGATGGAACGAGAGATCCGACAACTTTCGCGTACAGCGTACCTGGTCGGAGAGGATCTCGCGCAGCAGCCTTTCACAGACTCGATCGCGGATCTGTTGGGAGAGGTCGCGGGTGTTCGCGTGACCCTGATCGACCGAAACGGGAGAGTGCTGGGAGACAGCGAAGTCGACGCCGCACGACTCCCGGCTATCGAGAACCACGCTGACCGACCCGAAGTGGCTGCAGCCCTCGAGGGCCGTGAGGGTTCGGATCTGCGAGCCAGCGGCACGATCGCTCTTCGGCTGCTCTACGTAGCCGTCCCGCATTCCCGCGGCGTCGTCCGACTGGCCCAGCCGGAAAGCGAGATCACGGCCTTTCTCGGCCGGACGCGTCAGGTCGCGGCGGCTACCGCGCTTCTCGCATTCCTGCTCGCGCTGCTTCTCGCCGGCACGGTGCACCGTCTGCGGACCCGACCGCTGGAGAACCTGCGCGAAGCCCTCGATCGAATCGGGGAGGGGGATCTCTCTGCGCGAACCGGCGAAAAGGGAGGCAGCGCCGCGGGCACCCTGGGACATTCGATCGACGAGATGGCCTTTCGGCTGGGCGACCGCGTCGAGAAGCTGGAGTCTGAGCGCGCCGAGCTGTCCACGGTCTTCGATCGACTGGATGACGGGCTGGCGGTGATCGACCGGAACGGCCTGATCCGGCGGGTCAACAGGGCCTTCGAGACCTGGGTCGGACGCGACGGGCTTGCGGGGCAGCGACTCGCGTCGCTCTTCCGGGACCCGGAGAATCGGGCCTCGGTAGACCGCGCATTGGAAGGCACCGCGGCCAGTCACGAGACGAACCTGGGAAACCGTACGGTTCTGCTCTCCGCGCTTCCCTTGAAGTCCGGCGCGCTGGTGGTCATCCGCGACCTGACGCGTACGCGCCAGCTGGAGGGAGTCAGGCGGGACTTCGTAGCAAATGTCTCACACGAATTGAAGACTCCGCTGACCAGCATGCGCGGATTCGCGGAGGCGCTCGCGGACCCGGATGTCGATGCCCGGACCACCCGAGAGTTCGCGACCCGAATTCTGGCCAACACCGATCGGATGCAGCACCTCGTAGACGACTTGCTCGACCTGGCACGTATCGAATCCGGGGCCTGGCGCCCCGAGATCGAGGATCTTCGCGTTCGACCCCTCATCGACGAAGCATGGACATCTCTGAAGTCGGCGGCGGAGCCACGTGGCATACGGCTCGAGCTGGACCTGCCGGAGAATCTGAGGGTGCGGGCGGACCGGGATGCCTTGTTCCAGATCATTTCGAACCTGCTCGACAACGCCGCCAGGTATGCGCCCGACGCCTCGGCAATTCGCCTCACCGTCAGACCGGACGAGACCGGAGTCCGCTTCGAAGTCGCCGACGAGGGGCCTGGAATCCCCACGGCCCAGCTCGAGCGGGTGTTCGAGAGATTTTACAGGGTGGACGCGGCTCGATCGCGGGAAGCCGGAGGGACGGGACTCGGCCTCTCGATCGTCAAGCATCTCGTAGCCGCACATGGCGGGGAAGCAGGTATCGACAGCGCTCTCGGTGAAGGCACGAGAGCATGGTTCGTGATTCCAGGATCCGACCCGACCTCCTGACGTCCCCGACGAGCGGCTGCGCGCGCCTGCCGGAGTCGACTCCGTTGCACAGCCGTTACACTCCGTTGGTGGAAGCTACACACACCCCACGCATTCTCCTCGTGTAAACATGCCGGCGCAGGCCGGGCAGCGAGGTCGAAAGCGACCCCTCGGCGTCTCGACTCACGATTCAGAGAAATGTCCGAATACATGCATGCATCATCCGTGACTGCGCTTTCCGGGGCGGCGGTGCGTGGTCGCGCCAGGGTCCCTCCAGGGCGGTCGTCGCGTGCCTCCGTGGCGGCCGCCCAATCCCCCCGTGCCGACGAGGCTCCGTTACCTGATCCAGCGCCAGCTGGCTGTGAAGATGACGAACTGTTCACGGATCCGGATCTGGAGCGCACCGGTTTTCGACACAGCCTGCGATGACGAGCAGACGAGAGGCGAGCCCCTCGGCAATGTTACGATCCCGTTACAGATCCGATACAAGAACTTGACGGTAGAGCTTCACTCTGCGTCGTTCGAGATCGACGTGGATCGGCCGAGAGGCTTCCGCCCCTGCGCGGAGCGGCCGGCGCCGGCGTGTTCTCTCGCTCCACTTACGCGACCGGCGAATCGATCGGCGAACCTCCTCTATCCTACCGAGCGGAGGTCACGACATTATGAAGCGTTCGAACGTCGGGATGGCAGCCGTACTGTCGCTTCTTCTCCTCGGGCTTCCCGAAGAGAGTGCGGCACAGGAGTTCGAGACCGGTGCCGTGAGCTTGAAGTTCAACGGTCGGATCCAGATTCAGGGCGGCACCAGCAGTTGCGACGAGTACCCGGTGGCCCCGGACTCGAAGTGCGGCGAGCAGGTGCCGTCGACCGACCTGTTCCTGCGGCGCGTTCGCCTGACGGTGACGGGGAAGATTGGAGAGAACATCGACTTCAGGATTCAGCCCGATTACAACAAGGTCACGCAGCTGGGACTCAAAGATGCCTGGGGCCGGTTCACCTTTTCGAAGCTGGCGCGGCTCAAGGTCGGGCACTTCAAGCGGCCCTTCGACGAGTACTTCCTGATCTCGTCGACGCAGTCGCCGACCGTCGAACGCGTGGTGGCGATCCGGGGACTCGACGACTTCGTCGCGCCTTCGCTCACCGCCGGAACGGTGCTGTTCAACCTGAGCGACCGGGACATCGGGCTGGAACTCAACGGGTCCACGGAGGACGGGCTGTTCACCTACTGGGCCGGCGTGTTCACCGGTGACTCCGACTTCCGCTTCCAGGATTCGAACAGCGAGAAGCAGTTCATGGGTCGGGTGCAATTCAAGCTGGACGTGGGCGACCTTCCGCTCAAGCTCGGGGGTGCCGCAGCAGCGACCGACGAGGGTTACGAGACGGAGACGGAAGGCCTGCAGTCCGAGTACTATTACGACTTCGAGCTGTTCGGGCGGCTGGGGGATTTCTATGGCGGCCCCCACGTGATCGCCAGCTACGTCTTCGGCGACAATCCGACGCAGAGCCCCGGCGGACTGCCCATCGACCTTCCTGCAGGCGACGACTTCGCCAGCTTCCAGACCTGGCAGGCCGTGGGTATGTGGTATTTCCACACCGATTTTCTGGGAGTCGAGGGAGTCGAACCGGTATTCCGGATCACGTACGGCGACCCGAACACGGAGATCAGCGATGACGGGGGCTGGGGCTACACCCCGGGCCTGAACTTCTACTTTTACAAGCGGAATCGCCTCGTCCTCAGCTGGGACTTCGCAAGTTGGGAAGAGAGCGGGATCCGGGGCGAAAATTCGTTCAAGGCGCAGTTGCAGTTCCACTTCTGATCGAGGCAAGACGATGAAGACGAGGTTCAATGCAAAGCCGCTCCACCTACTTGGCGCGGCCGTGGTGTTACTCCTGCCCTTCGCCGCCTGCGGCGGCCCGGAGCAGGCGGCGCGAGAGGCCGGAGGATTGACCGGCATGGTGACGATCGATGGCTCATCGACCGTGTTTCCGATCTCCGAGGCGATGGCCGAGGAATTTCAGATCGCGAACCCCGGCGTCCGCGTCACCGTGGGAATTTCCGGTACGGGCGGAGGATTCAAGAAGTTCTGCGGCGGAGAAACCGACATCAGTGACGCGTCGCGGGAAATCAAGGAATCCGAGCTGGAGCTCTGCCGGGAGAACGGCATCGAGCCGATCGAGATCCCGATCTCGTGGGATGGCCTTACGGTCGTGCGGAATCCCGCGAACGATTGGGCCGTCTGCATGACGGTCGACGAGCTGAAGCGGATCTGGCAACCGGGAAGCAGCATCACCCGCTGGAGCGAGGTTCGCCCGAACTGGCCGGACGAGGAGATCAAGCTCTATGGCCCCGACACCGATTCGGGCACGTTCGACTATTTCACCGCAGCGATCGTCGGCGAGGAAGATGCGAGTCGAGACGACTACACGGCGAGCGCCGACGACAACGTGCTCGTCGTCGGAGTGGAGGGCGACGGCGGTTCCCTCGGGTACTTCGGGTTCGCTTACTACGAAGAGAGCGCGGACCTGATCTCGGCGGTCGCCGTCGACAACGGCGATGGTTGCGTGAGTCCGTCGATTGATTCGATCGAGAGCGGCCGATTTGCGACCCTTTCCCGTCCGATGTACATCTACACGAAGGCCGAGGCGCTGGCGAAGCCGCAGGTCCGGGCCTTCGTCGAATTCTACCTCGCGAACGCCACGACGCTCGTGCCCGAGGTGGGATACGTTCCTCTCTCCGAGCAGCGCTACACCGAGCTGGCGGGACTGCTCGAGACGAATTGATCGGCAAGGGATGAGCGCAGCGTGAATACCACGGACCCGGGGGGATCGGGACTCGCGACCGATCCCGAGGTCCAGCCACCGGACCTGAGCCATCGAGCGGGCCGCCGCTGGGGTGAGCGCCTGATCGTCATCGGGCTCTTCCTCTGCGGGCTCGTGTCGGTTCTCACCACGGGGGGCATCGTCGTTGTGCTCGTCACCGAGTCCGCCGGCTTCTTCCGGGAGGTTCCGCTGTTCGAGTTCCTCACCGGCACCCGCTGGTCTCCGCTCTTCGCGGACCAGCACTT
>JARRPA010000039.1:0-916 GCA_037383305.1 Gemmatimonadota bacterium
TCCAACCGGGAACAGGGGGGCGACCTCGGCTGGGTCCGACGCAGTCAGCTGGTGCCCGCCTTCGCTCAAGCCGCGTGGGCCGCCCGGACCGGCACGCCGATCGGACCGGTGTACACCCGTTTCGGCTACCACATCATCAAGGTCGAGAACGTCCGTGGCGGCGAACGGAAGATCAGCCACATCCTGATCCGACCCGAACTGCGACCTGCGGATACCGAAATCGCGCGTGAGAGGGCGGTCGCCGTGGCCGACAGCATCCGCGACGGCATCCCGCTTACCGAGTTGGCGGAACGGCACGGGGTCGAAGAGATTCCCGTCCGCGTGCCCGAGATACCATTCGACGAGCTGGAAGAGCGACTCGGCCCGGAATACGGAGCGGCGCTCGCCGATCCGATTCCCGGCGACGTGATCGGACCCTTCGACAACGCGAACCTGATTCCCGATCGGCCGGCATTCGTCATCGTGCGGATCACGGAATTCAAGCAGCAGGGCGACTGGGAGATCGACGAGATTCGTGACCAGGTGCGGGAGCGGCTCACTTTTGACGAGGGTTATCGCAGGTTCGTCGACGAATTGCGCAGCGAAGTCTACGTCGACGTGAGAATCTGAACGTTCCGGTCCGGTCTTTCCGATTTTGAGGCGCCGACCGGCCGTTCCGACACTCGGCATCACGCTCGGAGATCCGCGCGGCATCGGTCCTGAGGTGACGGTCGCCGCTCTGCGCGCCGGGGCCGCGATCGACCGGGTTGCGGTCACGGTGATCGGCCCCCGTCACTTTCGTGACGCCTTCGCCGCGCTGAACGAGGAGCGGGGTCCGGTTGATTTCGTGGAGATCGATGCATGGACTCCCCGCGACCCGGTGATCGCCTCGCCGGCGATCGAAGCGGCGCCCGGCGATAGACGCGCCGGGCAGCTG
>JARRPA010000039.1:921-20865 GCA_037383305.1 Gemmatimonadota bacterium
CGCTCCGATCTCGAAGGAAGCGCTCCGGGCGGCCGGATACACGTTTCCCGGGCACACCGAATTCCTGCGCGAAAGAACCGGTACGGAAGAGGTCACCATGGTGATGGCCGCCGAGTCGACTCCCCTGGGCGGGCCGCTCCGTATCGCACTGATGACCGTGCACGTTCCGCTCCGGCTGGTTCCTGACCTCCTCACCGTTCCGGGGATCGTGCAACGGGCTGCGATTGCGGCTCGCGGGCTTCGCGAGTGGTGGGGCATCGGCCGACCCCGGCTTGCCTTCGCCGGACTCAATCCCCACGCTTCCGAAGGAGGCCTGTTCGGCGACGAGGAAGATCGGTTGATACGTCCGGCGATGGAGCGTCTCGCACGGGAAGAGCCCGTGGAAGTGAGCGGGCCCTTTCCGGCGGACACGGTCTTCCGGCGCTGTATCTCGGGCGAGGTAGACCTCGTGGTCGTGCCCTATCACGATGTCGGCCTCGCGGTCCTGAAGACGCTCGCGCCCGAGGCGGGCATCAACGTGACGACGGGGCTTCCGTTTCCGCGTACGTCACCCGACCACGGGACCGCATTCGACATCGCGGGGAGCGGGCGGGCCGATCCCCGCTCGATGGCAGCGGCCATCGAGGCGTGCGCCGATTTCTGCGAGCGGGTCACCGGCGAAGTGGAGAGCGCATGATCCAGTTCCGTTCCGTGACCAAGCGGTACGCACGCAGCGCCCCGGCCCTGGACGACGTCTCCTTCCATGTGCGCAAGGGAGAGTTCGTCTTTCTCACCGGACCCTCCGGCGCAGGAAAGACCTCCATCCTGAAGCTGATCCACATGCAGGGTCTGCCGACCGATGGGGAGGTGCGAGTGTCCAAATACAGCTCGAGGAAGATCCGCCGTCGGGAGATCCCTGAACTGAGGCGGCGGGTGGGATACGTGTTCCAGGACTTCCGGCTGCTGGAGGGTCTGACGGCGGCCGAGAACGTCGCGTTCGCCCTCGAGTGCACGGGGACGCCGAAAGCCCGGATCCAGCCACGCGTTCAGCGCCTGCTGGGGCAGGTCGGACTCGCTCCGAGGGCCCGATCCTATCCCCGCGAGCTCTCCGGCGGCGAGCAACAGCGGGTCGTGATCGCCCGGGCACTCGCAACGGAGCCCGTCGTTCTGCTGGCGGACGAGCCCACGGGCAACCTCGACGAACGTGCCACGACCGGAGTATTCGAGCTCTTCCGTTCCATCCACGCGGCCGGCACGACGGTGGTGATGGCGACGCATGACGCCGAGCTGATCCGCCGCAATCCTGGAATTCGCGTGCTCGAGCTGGAAAACGGGGCACTGGTGTACGACTCCCTCGCGGCCGGAACTGTTCCCGGAGCTCCGGCGTGAGGAGCGTGCGCGAGGCGGCCCGCGGCATGCGCCGGGCCCCGCTCCTCAGCGGTCTCTCGATCACCGCGATCGGACTGAGCCTGTTCATCATCGGTCTGTTCGCCCTCACGGCGCACAACATCGACGAGGCTCTCACGGATGTCGAATCTCGAGTCGAGGTGGTGGCATACCTCGAGGAGGGGACGCCCGAGGAAATCGTCTCCGTCGTGCGGTCCGAGATCGAGGGATTTCCCGAGATCGAGGATGTCCGTTACGTCTCGAAGGTCGAGGCCCTGTACGACGCGTCCCGCGAGCTCACGGAGTTTTCGGACGTGTTCTCCGATCTCGAGGTCAATCCGTTGCCCGCGTCGCTCGAACTGCGACTTCGCGAGGGATCGAGGACGCCCGAAGATGTCGAACGGGTCGCCGAACGTCTCCGCGGCTACGATTTCGTAGAGGACGTGCGGTACGGCCGCGCGTGGGTGGATAAGGTGTCTTCGCTGCGACGGATCGCCGGCGGGGCCGCTCTGGCCTTGGGCGGCGCCTTCGCGCTCGGAGCGATCCTGCTGATCGGGACCGCGGTTCGAATGGCCGTGCTGGCGCGGAGCCGGGAAATCTCGATCATGCAGACCGTAGGCGCGACCGATGCCTTCATCCGGCGCCCGTTCCTGATCGAGGGACTGCTGACGGGCGTCGCCGGCGGAATCCTCGCCTCGGGTCTGACGTGGATTGCCTGGTGGACGGTGAATCGGTCGCTGCTGGAGCTGCAGTGGCTTCCGGATCTCTGGGTGGCGCTGGGAATGATCCTGGCCGCCGCGATCGGCGTTCTGGCCGCCGGTCGCGGGGTGCGAAAGGAGATCCGCAGGATCGAGGCCCTCTGACGATGGCTCGGGCGCGAAGGCCCTGTCGCGGATCCAGCGGCACCGCGGTCCTTCTCCTGTTCGGATCCCTGCTGTGCGCGGGGGTCCGCCCCGCGCACGGACAGGACGAAATCCGCGAGAGGATTCAGGAGAGCCAGCAGCGGCTCGAGCAGATCCGGCGGGAACGGCAGGAACTGACCAACGAGGCGAGCCAGCTTCGGGGGCAGGTTCACAACGTCTCCGAGGAAATCCGCAACATCGAGGCGAGAATCGGCTCGACTTCCAGCCTGCTCGGCGAGCTCGACCTGCAGATCGCGGCGTACGGTGAGCAGGTGGACCTCACCACGCGCGAAATGCTCCTCACTCGCGACGAGCTCGAACTCCGGCGCACGGAGCTTCGGGAGAGACTCCGCGAGATCTATCAGCGGGGTCAGCTGCATGCCTTCCAGGTGCTTCTGGAGGCCCGCTCCTTCGGAGAACTGCTCAGCCGCTACAAGTACCTGCACCTCGTGGCCCGTTACGACCGGCTGCTCGTCGGACAGGTGCGCGAGCTCGAGGAGAAACTCTCGGAACAGCGGGAGCAGCTGGCGAGCGAATATGCCCGGCTCAGCGCGCTGCGAATGGAGAAGGAACGCGAGGTCGGAGATCTGGAGCGCCTCGAGAGACAGCGACAGCGCCGACTGAGCAACGTGCAGGCCCGGGTCTCCCAGACCGAGAGCCGCATTTCGGCTCTGGAGACCGAGGAGCGGCGGCTGGGAGACCTGCTTGCCGAGCTCGATCGAGCCCGGCGGGAAGCCGAACGGATCGCCGGGACCACGCGCAGCTCCTCGCTGCGGACATCGGACCTGGGTCAGCTCAACTGGCCCGTGGAAGGAACCGTGATCTATCGCTTCGGCGAACGACGACCCGACGTCGCCGACAGCTGGAAGGGACTTGGAATCGGGGCACCCCGGGGAACGTCGGTTCGCGCCGTCGAGTCCGGTGAGATCGCTTGGGCCGGGTCCCGAGGCCTCCTCGGACAGACGGTGATCATCGACCACGGCGGTGGCTACTGGTCCGGCTATCTGTATCTGCAGGACGTCGAGGTGGGCGTCGGAGACCGCGTGTCAGCCGGATCCGTGATCGGACGCGTGGGAGGCGACGAGCAGTCGCCCGAAGGAACTCACATCGAATTCCAGATCTACGAGCCGGACTCTCGCGGCGACCCGAGGCAGGTCGATCCGGTCCGCTGGCTGCGAGGGCGCTCTTGACCCTGCCGCCGATCTACGGTCTCGAGGACCTTCGCCGGCGACTGGCCGAGAGCGCATACGCGAAGCGCCTGCCCCAGTCCATCCTCCTCAGCGGCCCGCCGGGGAGTGGAAAGCAGAGGCTCGGACAGTGGATCGGAGCGTTGCTGCTCTGCGAGGCAGGTGATCGCGACCGCCCCTGTGGGGCCTGCCGGTCGTGCCACCTGGCGGCGGAGCTTCAGCACCCTGACATCCACTGGTTCTTTCCCCTTCCGGCGCCGAAGCGGGCGTCCGGACCGGAGAAGAGACGCGAGCGGCTGGAGGAGGCTCGGGCCGCCTCGCTGGCGGCCCGGCGCGAGAACCCCCTTCTGGGCTCCGAAGAGTCGGGATCGTCCGCCATCTACTTGCAGATCGTGGACGAGATTCGCGAGCGGGCCTCACGTCGACCGGCCATGAGCCGTGGAGCCGTTTTCCTCGTCGGTGACGCGGAGCGAATGGTACCGCAGGCCTCCAGCCCGGAGGCGGCGAACGCCTTCCTGAAGTTGCTCGAGGAGCCCCCGGACGACACCGTGTTCGTCCTCACTTCCAGCCGGCCCGGCCTTCTGCTCCCCACGATCCGCTCCCGCGTCCTGGCCGTGCGGGTGCCCCCGCTCGAGATCGGGGAAGTGGAGCGGTTTCTGACACGGGAGGCCGGTGTCGAGGCCCCCCGAGCCGCCGAACTGGCACGCAGGGCCGAGGGCAGGATCGGTCGTGCCCTGCGCCTGGCCGACTCGGACGAAGAGCTGCGCGCGAGGGCCCTCCGGATGGTCCGGGCCGCGCTCTCGCCGAATCGGAGAGACCGCTGGGCGGTCGCCGCCGCGCTCGGACCGTCGGGGGGGCGCGGGGAATATTCGGATCTTCTGGACGTGCTCGAATCGGTGTTGCGCGACTGCATCACGCTCGCGACGGACGAACCCGGATTCACGGCGGACCCCGAGCTCGCCTCCGAGATCGCCGACGCAGGACGGATCGCGCCGAAACGCTGGATTTCCGCAGTCTCTTGCGTGGACAATGCCCGCGACGCAGCCCTCGGAAACGGGAATCCGCAGGCCATCACCGCCGTGCTGCTGCGGGATCTGGCTCGGGAGTTGCGCCCCGCAGGGTCGTCGGACCGGAACGGGTTGCCGCTCCCCGGGTAACTGGCGCCTCGTGAACGAGATCGATCGGTTTACGCACCTCGACGAGGCCGGCCGGGCCCGAATGGTGGACGTCGGCGACAAGGCCGAGACACCTCGACGGGCCGTGGCGGAGGGCAGGATTCGGATGAGCGCGGAGACGCTGCGCGCGATCCGGGACGAGGCGATGCCGAAGGGCGACGTTTTGGCGGTCGCCCGGATCGCCGCGATAGGGGGAGCGAAGCGGACGGCGGAACTGATCCCGCTGTGCCACCCGCTCCCGCTGCACGCCGTGGATGTGGAGATCGACTCGGAAGACGATCCTCCGGCGATTCGGATCCGGGTCGAGACGCGGACGGAAGCGCGAACCGGAATCGAGATGGAAGCACTCTGCGCCGTAAGCGCGGGGCTGCTCGCAGTGTACGACATGTGTAAGGGCCGCGATCGGGCGATGCAGCTCGAGGCGATCCGGCTGCTCGAGAAGGATGGCGGCCGAAGTGGATCCTGGCGCAGGTGAGGAGCGGACCCTCCCGAGCGACCTGGCACCTGACACGTTCTCGAAGTCCGAGCGAGGTACTGATCATGATGGGGAAGCACGTGAACCGCCTACTGGCGCGCGCGCGAGTGTCGCCCTGCGGCCTGGGTGCGGTCGGTCTGTTCGTCTCCCTGGCGCTCACGGCTGCGGTAGCCTGGACGACGTCGCTGACGTCGAGGCTGGAGGCGGTCGAACGGGCGCGTCAGCAGTCGGTCGAGAGAACGATCCAGCTCGAAGGCGATCTGGCCGCGGTTCAGCACGAGCTCGCGAGAACCCGATCGGTCCTCGCCTGGTCGGAGGCGTACGGAATTCCCGCTGACCTCGCCTCCGCGATCCAGCGGGCCGCAGTCGCGGAGGGACTTGAGCCGGAAATCGGATTCCGGCTCGTCAGGCACGAGTCCGGATTTCGTCAGGGCGCCGTGAGTCCTCTGGGAGCCATCGGATACACCCAGCTGCTTCCGAGCACGGCGGCGTGGCTCGAGCCGGGGCTCAGCGAGAGGCAACTCTACGACCGGGACACGAATCTGCGACTCGGCTTCCGATATCTGAAGCAGATGATGGATCGTTACGACTCGAACGCGCGTCTGGCGCTCCTGGCCTACAACCGGGGCCCGGCGGTGGTCAGCGCCCGAATCTCGCGGGGCGAGGATCCGGCCAACGGTTTCGCGGACCGTGTGCTGGGCGCCGCCGAGTAGAGGCGGTCGTTTCCCGAGTGACGACAGTTCCCGACTCACACTGCATTCACAAGACAGGAACATGGCAAGAGACGCCGATCTACATGCCCGGATTGAGTCCCACGACGCGGTCGTAGGCATCATTGGCCTCGGCTATGTCGGGCTCCCGCTCGCTGTCGCGTTTGCCGAAGCTGGCTTCCGGACCATCGGATTCGACGTGAAGCCGGAGGTGGTGGACGGCGTCAACGAGGGCCTCTCCCATATCACCGACATCACTTCGGAGCGGCTGGCGGCCGTCGTCGGCGAAGGCAGGCCTCTCGAGGCTGCTCTCGACTTCGGACGGCTCGAAGAAGTCGATGCCGTGGTGATCTGCGTCCCGACTCCTCTCTCGAAGACGGACGACCCGGACCTGTCATTCGTCGTCGCAGCGGCAGAGGCGGTGCGCTCGACGCTGCGCTCCGGGCAACTGATCGTGCTCGAGTCCACGACCTACCCGGGCACGACCCGAGAGATCGTGCAGCCGATGCTGGAGGAGACGGGTCTCGTCGCCGGCCGCGACTTCTTTCTCGCTTTCAGTCCCGAGCGGGTGGACCCGGCCAATCCGGTCTGGCACATCGAGAACACGCCGAAAGTTGTGGGCGGCCTGACTCCGACCTGTCATGGGCTGACGGTCGCGCTGTACCGTCAGGTGATCGACGAAGTGATCGAGGTGTCGTCTCCCGAAGCGGCCGAGATGGCCAAGCTGCTGGAAAACACCTTTCGCGCGGTCAACATCGGACTGGTGAACGAGATGGCCGTCGTGGCGGACCGGCTGGGAATCGACATCTGGGAAGTGATCGATGCCGCGTCCACCAAACCGTACGGATTCATGCGGTTCTTCCCCGGGCCGGGACTGGGCGGCCACTGCATCCCGGTGGATCCGATCTTCCTCGCCTGGAAGATGCGCACCCTTCACGACGTGCGGGAGAGCCCGGCGATCGACATCATCGACATGCTCCGGCACCGGGGGGCCATCGTGGAATTCCACGATCCCATGGTCGATCAGCTGGATGTCGACGGGGAAATCTCCGAATCCGTTCCTCTGACAGTAGGGCGGCTCGAGGAAGCCGACGCCGTCGTGATCGCGACGGACCACTCGGAGGTGGATTACGAAACGATCGGCCGCCATGCGAGGATCGTCGTAGACCCGCGCAACGCGATGAAGAACCCCGGCCGGTCGGTGGTCTACCCGATCGCGGGCCCGCCGCGACGGGCGGAGGCAGTGCCCCAGCCCGCCTGATTCGAGAGCGGGGGCAATCGCCGCCGGGCGGCGACCAGGACAGAAGCCACGTGCAGAAACGGCGAGCCGACGGCATGCGCCACCGGTTCGCCCGTGCGGAGCGCGTCCAGCAGGCCCGACGGCCCGTCGAACTCCGGCAGCACCGTGCGGGCCCGACCGATCTCGTGCGGAAAGTGAGCATCGCTGCTCGCAGCCATCGCCCGGCCGTGGAACGTGGCGGATTGCAGGGCGAGCCGATTCCACCGCTCCCAGAAGGCCCGTGAGTTGAAGACCTCGACGATGTCCGCGACCGCGATCGACCGCGCCGCATGCCGGGAGGGCCGATAGGCGTAGGCCCACGGGTGGGGCGCGTAGACGATCCCGCCCTGGTCACGAATTCGCGCGACGGTCTCCTCCAGCGGAAGCCCGTCCGGAATCCGCTGGTGAAGAAAGAGCCCGATCAGCTCGGTGCGCCCGGCGCAACGGATCTCCTCGCCGACGATCACCCGGTCCGGATCGATCGCATGGGCGTTCAACGCTCCCTCGATCTCTCCGTGATCAGTGACGGCGATACGCCCGATTCGCTCTTCGGCCGCCCGCTCTACCAGCTCGGACGGCGTCGTTCGCGCATCGGCGGACCAGCAGGTGTGTGCGTGGAGATCGACGCTCGTCCAGTCCGTCATTTCCCCACGGTGAGGCGGTCACCCGGGTAGATCCGGGAGGTCTTGAGGTTGTTCATGGCCATCAGGTCGCCGGTGGTGACCCCGTGCGCCCGGGCGATCGTCCAGAGCGTGTCGCCCCGCTGCACCGTCACGATTCTTGACCCGTCTTTCGACACCACGGCCGGCGCCGGTGCCGGCACGCTGCGGGCCACCTGGGCGCGTGCTCTACCGGAGCGCGGGATGATCAGCTTCTGGCCGATCTGCAGGCGGCGCGGATTCACGTTGTTGTTCGTCGCTCGGATCGCGGTGATCGATACGCCGTACCGATCGGCGATGTGCGACAGCGTCTGTCCCCGCGTCACGACGTGCTCGAGCCAGGTCACCCGTTCGGAAGCCGGAACCTGAGCGTACGCGGTCGTGAAAGTTCCGGCCGTGCCCGGCGGGACTCGCACTTCGGCTCTCATGTCCGGAGGCGTGACCCGGCGTGGATACTGTGGATTCAGTCGCCGGATCTCATCCTCGCTCGTTCCCGCCGCCTCGGCCAGCACGTCGAAGCTCGTCGCATCCGGCACCTCTACCACGTCGAAAGCGAGGGGCGGCTCCGGCACGACATCCTCGAACCCGTACCGCTCGGGGTTCTTCGCGATGAGAGTGGCCGCGATCAGCTTCGGGACGTAGTTGCGGGTCTCGCTCCGCAGAACCCGCGCATCGGACAGATCCCAGAAGTCGGTGGATCCGGTCCGGGCGATGCCTCGATTCACGCGTCCGGGACCGCCGTTGTAGGCGGCCGCGGCCAGGTACCAGGAACCGTACTCCTCGTAGAGATCCTCGAGATGAGCGACCGCCGCATCGGTCGCCTTGAACGGGTCGCGACGCTCGTCGAGCCAGTATCCGATTTCCAGGTCATAGAGTCGGCCGGTGCCGCGGATGAACTGCCAGAGTCCCACCGCGTGCGCCCGGCTGTATGCGTTGGGATTCATCCCGCTCTCGATCATCGCGAGATAGAGCAGGTCCTCCGGCAGGCCGGCTTCGCGCAACCGTCGGCGGATCATTTCCTCGTACGCGCCCGCACGCTCCAGGTAGATCCGGAACCGGTCGCGACCCTGCCCGTTCGTGAAGAACTCGATCCAGCGCTCGACGTGCTCGTTCATCTCCAGCGGGATCTCGTTGCGCTCCGCCAGAGACACCGCGCGCTCGGACAGGCCGAGCGGATCACTTCCGTAGATGTGGTAGAATGTGCGACGGTCCGTCTCGTCGAGTACGAGGACGTCGTCCTGGAATCCGGGTGATCCTCCGTCGCGACCATCCAGGGTCTCGGACCGGACCTCACCGGAGGAGCTCCCGGTCGCTGCCATCGGCGGATCGCCGGCCCGGGCGTCCGCCGCGGCCGAGCTCGGATCCGACACCGGAGACAGCTGGGGCGCGGCGCGGCCGGAGCAGGCCGCGAACCCCAGCAGCGTCAGCAGCAATGCAGGCCGGAAGGGACGAAGCCCGTCCGTCCCCCGGCCGAGCCGGTCTTCCACGAACTCGAGATCCATCACGCACTGCCTCCTGTAGGGCCGTCGAGCGCGCCATGCGCGGAATCGCCCGGCTGCCGCCATCGGTGCGGCCGGAGCCGCAGAATCGGCTACAGCCGGTAGTTCGGAGCCTCGCGCGTGATGACGACGTCGTGCGGATGCGACTCGCGCAAACCACCCGATGTCATGCGCACGAACTCCGCCCGGGTCCGGAGTCCATCGACGTCTTCCACGCCGCAATATCCCATACCACTGCGCAAACCGCCGACCAGCTGAAACAGAGTGTCGGCGACGGGTCCCTTGTAGGGCACCCTGCCTTCGATCCCCTCGGGAACCAGCTTGCGCCGCTCGGTATCCTCCTGAAAATAGCGGTCCGCCGAACCTTCCTCCATCGCGGACAGAGAGCCCATTCCTCGGATCAGCTTGAACCGGCGACCTTCGAGGAGGAACGACTCCCCCGGGCTCTCCTCCGTACCTGCAAGCATCGAGCCCAGCATGCAGCTGGACGCGCCCGCGGCCAGAGCCTTTACGATGTCCCCCGACTGTTTGATCCCGCCGTCCGCGATCACCGGCACATCTCCGGCCCCCTTCACGGCTTCCATGATCGCCGTGATCTGAGGAACGCCGACACCGGTCACGACGCGCGTGGTGCAGATCGAGCCCGGTCCGATGCCTACTTTCACCGCATCCACGCCTCGCTCGACCATCTCCCGCGCCCCGTCTGCGGTGGCGATGTTGCCGGCGATCAACTGCACCTCGGGAAGCGCCTCGCGGATTTTCTCGACGGCTTTCAGTACGCCGTCCGAATGCCCGTGCGCCGAGTCCACGACGAGCGCATCCACGCCCGTCCCGACGAGTTCCCGGGCGCGCACGAGGCCATCTTCCGCCGCGCCGACCGCCGCTCCCACCAGGAGCCGGCCATGTTCGTCCTTCGAGGCGTTGGGATGCGCCCTTCGCTTGAAAATGTCCTTGACCGTGATCAGGCCCCTGAGGTATCCGTCGGAATCCACTACCGGGAGCTTCTCGATCTTGTGGCGATGCAGCGACTGCTCCGCTTCTTCCAGTGAGGTTCCGACGGGGGCCGTAACCAGGCCTTCCTTGGTCATCACTTCCCGGATCGGCCGGTCGAGATCGGTCTCGAACAACAGGTCACGATTGGTGAGGATACCGACCAGCCTTCCCTCGGCGTCGACGATCGGGACACCGCTGATCGAGTACTCTCGCATCAGAGCCGTCGCCTCCCGAAGCCTCGCATCGGCTCCTAGCGTGATCGGATCGAGGATCATGCCGCTCTCCGATCGCTTCACCCGGTCGACCTGGGTACACTGGGAGTCGATCGACATGTTCTTGTGGATGATCCCGATGCCGCCCTCCCGCGCCATAGCGATCGCCATGCGATGTTCGGTCACGGTGTCCATCGCGGCGGAGACCAGTGGCACCGAGAGCCGGATCGCCTTCGTGAGCTGCGTCCCGACCGAGACGTCGGCCGGATGCACGTGCGACCTGCGGGGAACGAGAAGTACGTCGTCGAAGGTCAGCGCTTCGGGAATCGAGCGTTCGGTCATGGGCGGTACCCGGCCATCGACGGTGCGGCGCGCTGCGCGCGTCGGATACACGAGGCCGGGGTGGGTGAAGGCCTCACGCGGTTCGCGCTCGCGGGGTCACCTGCTCGGCGTCGTCACGAACGCAAAAGGGTAGAGCGCCCCGCTCCGACAGTCAACTACTCTACCGCGATCTCGCGCGACTCCGGAGGCTCGCGTGTGGCGTCCCTCTTCGTGGGCGCCGAAGGTTCCGGGCGGCTTCCCTCGAGCTCGACGAGAAACTCCTTGCCCGCCGCCCGTACATGCCCGAGCACACGATCCGCCGCTCCCATGACCTTCATGGTCTCGCGGATGGCCGTGGCCGGAACCCGCCGCTTGCGCATCGTATCCTGGAACATCTCCCCCAGCTTCTGGATGCCGGACGTGGGCGGCTCGCCTTCTCCGTACTGGGACTTCAGGTAGTTGATGAAGTCCAGCACCTGGTACGCCTTGTCGTCCGGAAGAGAGTCCAGCTTCCTCCAGATCTCCTTGCGCAGAATTTCGTTCATCGGGCCTCAGACCGGCTCGGGTTCGTCGGGCTTCGGGACGTCCGCCCCCTGTGTAGTTCGAATCCGGCACCCAAAAGTTTCATCGTCCCCGGGTGTCGCCGCGTGAAAGTCCTAGCCCTTCGGAGTCGTGCGACGCAAGGCTCACCCGCCATCGGGAGAGAGGGACTGGCGACGTGAGCCGGTCGGCGAGACAATGCGGCATCGAGGCGCTTCGTGGGCCGGCAGACGTTATCTTGCATCGGCCGGACCGGCCGGCCGTTCAACCGGAGGGGGAGTCGGTTGCCAGATCGACGCGAGAGCAAGCGGAGGGCGCTGGTCACGGGAGGTGCGATCCGGGTGGGACGCGCCATCGCGCTCGCGCTGGGTGAAGCGGGCTGGCGGGTGGCGGTGCATTATCGCAGTTCGGAATCGGACGCGGCCGGAGTCGTCCGCCGTCTGGAAGAACTCGGACCCGGAGGCATCGCTGTTCAGGCCGACCTGGCGGATGCCGGTGCGGCGGAAGCTCTCGTGGCGGACGCCGCGACGTCGCTCGGGGGGCTCGACCTGCTGGTGAACAGCGCGGCTCTGTTTCCACGACAGGATCCGCTCACGGTTTCGGCCGCGGAGTGGGATCACCTGTTCGCCGTGAATCTCCGGGCTCCCTTTCTCTGTGCGCGCGAAGCTGCGAAGCACATGGCGACCGCGGACGGCGGTTCGATCGTGAACCTGATCGACACGGGCGCCGAGGAGGCGTGGCCCGGCTACGTGCCCTACGTGGCCACGAAGGCGGGACTGGCCAGCGTCACGCGAGGGCTGGCCCGAGCCTTTGCCCCCGCCGTTCGGGTCAACGGCGTGTCACCGGGCCCGGTATTGCTCCCTGTGGGAGAGGACTCGGAGGCAGATCGGGCGCGAGCGGCCGAGCGCACCGTGCTCGGCCGGGTCGGCTCGCCCGAAGACGTAGCGGAGGCGGTTCTTTATCTCGCCGACGCCGAGTACGTTACAGGAGAGATCATTCGGGTCGACGGAGGGCAGCACCTTACCTGACGGGTGCACGCCGCGCCTTTCGTCGGCCGGTCCCGGAACCCCGGGAGGGACGCATGTTCGAGCGGATCGTCGTCGCCCTGGATGGCTCGACGGATTCCCGCAATGCCGCCGACCTCGCCATCCGGCTGGCGGTCCGGTTCGAATCGAGCCTTACGGGCCTGTTCGTCGTCGACAGCCGGCTGATCGAGGGCCCCGCGATCGACGCGCTGGCGTCGATTCGGGGCGAGCCATCGGCGCAGCCTCTCCGGGCCGAGATCCTGCGTGCCTGGAACGAACGCAGCCGTTCGGAGCTCGATCGTTTCGAGGCCCGGGCCACCGCGGCCGGCGCCCGTGACCTCGAGCGACGGGCGGCGACCGGCCTGGCGGAGGAAGCGATTTCAGCGGCCGGCCGCTCGGCCGATCTCGTCGTGATGGGTCGGCGTGGAGAAAACGCGGACTTCGGCATCCACACGATGGGCAGCACGCTGGTGCGGGTGCTTCGTCATGCGACCCACCCGATCCTGGTCGCCGGCCCGGTGTCGTCTCCGGAGATCCCTTCGACGGTCATGGTGGCGTTCGACGGCCGCGAGGGATCGACGCGGGCGCTGGACCTGGCGATCCGCTACTGCGTCGCCACCACGGCCCGCATCCGCCTCCTCACGGCGGGAGATGAGCGAGCGGACGCACTCCTGGAGCCCGCCCACCGCCTGTGCCGCGACCATGACGTCGAGTGGGAATCGGTCCGGCTGGACGCCGAACCGGGCAACGCCGTCGACGAAGCGATCGACAGGTGGAAGATCGACGGTCTGTTCATGGGCGCCTTCGGGCACGGGAGGATTCACGACCTGCTGCTCGGATCCCGGACCGAGGAGATCCTGGGAGCCGTCGCCGTTCCCACGTTCCTGGTGCGCTGAGACGTTCCGGTCGTCCGGTCCGGATGAGGCGGCGCGCGCTACAGCGACGGAAACGGAAGCCGCACGACGAAGACAGTTCCCCCATCCGCCGCCCGATCGACGGTGATCGAGCCGCCGGCCGCTCGCACGAGCCGGGCGCTGATCGAGAGACCGAGCCCGTGTGTCCAGCCGCGGGTCTCGCCGGCCAGGTGATCGGGATCGTCGGATTCCAGTACGGCCCGGATCTTCTCGATCGGAGCCTCCGTTCCCGTGTCCCTTACTTCCAGTCTCAGACCGCCGTCACCCATCTCCTCGAAGACCACGTCGATCCGACCGCCTTCCGGTAACGCCTGGACGGCGTTGGAGACGAGATTGAGCAGTACCCGATTCACCACCTGCGCGTCCCCGCTCCGAAGTCCTGCCGCACGCATCTCGAGGTTCAGGTCGACCCCGTTGTGTGCGACCACCGGACCGACGAGACCGTTGACGTCGGTCAACACGGACTCGAGCGAGAAGGGTGTCCGGGTCGCCACGAGGGGCGCGTCGGTCCCTAGACGCGCGAAGTCGATGACGTCGTTTACCATCTTGACCAGTGTCACGGCCGCCATGAACAGGACTTCGACCTGCCGCGTCTGGACCTCGTTGAGAGGTCCGCTGTGCTCGCTGCGCAGGGCGTCGGCGAGAAACAGGATCGAGTTGAGCGGCGATCGAAGGTCGTGCGAGATGTCCTGCAGAAAGCGTCGCTGCCGCCCGCCGTAACGCTCCATGATCTGCGAGGCCGCTTCCAGAGCGGCTGCATCGAGGTCTGCGTGACGCCGCGCCCGTAGCCCGTGGGTGGTCGGGTCGTGGCGTTCCACGTCGCGCAGCAGCCCCGCGCGCATGTACGCGAGGGCCTCCCCGAGGTCATCCAGTGTGAGCCGGGCCAGTTGGGCCGTTTCGCTCTTCTCATCGGGCTCTCTTCCGGCTGGAGCGATCCCCGGATCGAGGGCTCGCGCAAGAAATCGCATCGCGGGCTGCAGGCGAGACGGAGCCCCCTCGACGGCCGAACCGGGGCTCCATCGACCCTCCGGTTGCGACCGTCCACCGTCTGGCCCGCCTCCCGATCGTTCTCCGCTCGCGGGAGGGAGCGTTCGGCCCCGACGTTCGTCAGGAAGCAAAAGCTTCTCTCGCGAGGTTGTGTTTGTCCATCAGGCGGTACAACGTCGTGCGATCGATCCCCGCCTGGCGTGCCGCCTCCGACATGTTCCCCTCGGTGCGGGCAACGAGCTGGGAGAGGTATTCGCGCTCGAAGCGATCGACGAGCTCCTGCTTCGCGTCGTGGAAGGGCTGTCCTACGTCCACCGACGAGAACCCGCTGATCCCCGGTTGGCCGACGTCGTCCGTTCCACCGAGCATGGAGAGTCGGTCGGCGGGGATTTCCTCGTTCGGATCCGACAGGACCACGAGGTTCTCGATCACGTTCTGCAGCTCACGGACGTTTCCGGGCCATTCGTATGAGACCAGCCGTTCCAGCGTCTCCCGGGACAGCTTCGGCGGCTCGTCGCCTCCGAGCTGGTGACGCTTCCAGAAATGCGATACGAAATGCTTGATCAGAACGGGAATGTCCTCCGGACGCTCGCGTAGAGCCGGAAGTCGGATGGGTACGACCCGCAGCCGATAGTAGAGGTCGTGCCGCAACACCCCCTCCTCGAGGGCCTGCTCGGGCTCACGGTTCGTGGCCGAGATGAACCTCACGTTCACCACGGCATCGTCCTTTTCACTCCCCACTCTGCGAAGGACGCCGTCCTGGAGAACGCGGAGGAGCTTCGCCTGCAGGGGCATGGGCATTTCGGCCAGCTCGTCGAGGAAGAAGGAACCCCCATCGGCAACTTCCAGCAAGCCTGCTTTGTCGCGGATCGCCCCGGTGAACGCCCCGCGCTTGTGCCCGAACATCTCCGATTCGAGGAGCTCGCCAGGCAGAGCGGCGCAGTTCACGGCCATGAAGGGCCGTCGCGATCGCCGGCTCTCCCGATGGATATACTGAGCAAAAAGTTCCTTCCCTGTGCCGCTTTCCCCGGTGATAAACACCGAGGCGTCGGTGGGCGCCACCTTGAGGGCTTTGGCCACGGCCTCGCGCATGGACTTGGAGACCCCGAGGATCTGTGCGCCTCTCTCGACGAGGACACCCTGCCGTTCGGTCGGCGTGGAGATCTTCCGCGTGCGCAGCAGGGTGAATGCCGCCCGGCCCACCAGCACCAGCAGCTGGGTCGCCGTGAACGGCTTCGGAAGGTAGTCCCAGGCGCCGGCCTGCATCGCCCGCACGCTGCTCTCGGCGGTCGCATGTCCCGTCATCACGATCGCGAGCGTGTCGGGATTGCGCTTTCGGACCTCGGCCAGAATGTCCAGACCGTGCACGTTCGGCATGCACGTTCGGCATTTTCTGATCGATCATTACGATATCGAATTCCTGCGAACGCACGAGCCGAAGCGCTTCCTCTGCGAGCCGTTCGACTTCAACGTCGTAGCCTTCGGCGGCCAGCACGGTCTCGCAGCTTTCGAGGATGCTCGGCTCGTCGTCCACGACGAGTATCTCGATCGTCTTGAGGATCTCGGGGTCGAGCGCGAGCGGATTTCCTTCCGGATCACCGGCGTGGTCGGCCGCCTGCGCTTCCTCGAGAATCTCCTGTTCCAGCTCGTAGGACTCGCTCACTTCGGCTACCGTCTCCCAGGCGCCGTTCAGGGGCGCCTTCGAGGTCGATCGGGTCCCGTGCCAGGGCGCGGGGCGTCACGCCGGGAATCGGCAAGTCCCGGACCCGTGTGGCGGGAGAGCGTCAGTGCGGGCCCGGCCGGTGTGGGGAAATCGCCACGGGTGGTGAACCGTGGCGTTCTGCCGTCCCAGATCTGCGAAACGAGTATGAATCGGCAGAATTGATCGAATTTTCAGGCGGATTCGGGCTGATGGAGACTCGCGTGTACTGCGCGCTTCCACACCTCGGCCGCCGGCTTTCGGGCTTCGGCGCCGTCGTCGCTTCGGAGGGCTCCCGGGCCGGCGGGGCGGGCGGACGTCGTTCCGGCCAGCTTGGAACTGCGGTGTTTCCCTTTGCAGGGCGCGATTCGGTCGTGCAGGACGCGACTGAAGGGATGTAGGGCCCGGGAAACCGGTGGGATACGGGATCAGTATCCGATCGGAAGAGCCGCGCCGCGCCTTTCCTCGAGTTGGAGCGTGATTGCGGCGATCCGTTCCGCCGCATGCCCGTCCCAGAGGGGCGGACGCTCCTTCGAGCAGACCGTGCGGATCCCCGTCGAACAGCCTGTTCGTTCCGTGTGTCAGAGTCACGGGCCGTTCCGTATTCGGCCGGACTGTCACGCATGGAACCCCCAGAACCGTCGTCTCCTCCTGGATCCCGCCCGAATCGGTGATCACGCCCGCCGCGTCCTGCATCAGTCCGAGGAAGTCGAGATAGCGCAAAGGCGGAAGGATCGTCAGCGATTCCGTCTGCGCATCGAGCCCGAGCTCTCGAATCCGGGCCGATGTGCGCGGGTGAAGGGGAAGCAGCACCGGATGCTCGGTGCCGGCGACGATCTCGCCGAGCGCCAGCAGCAGATTCGAAAGGCGGTCCGCGTCGTCCACGTTGGAGGGACGATGCAACGTCACCAGCAGGTAGCTGCCCGGCACCAGGCCCATTCCCTCGGCCACGCGCAGGGCCGCGGCCCGAGCCCGATGACGTTCGAGGGTGTCGATCATCACGTTGCCGACGAAGTGGACGCGCTCCGCCGGCACGCCCTCGCGCGCGAGATTCTCGTCCGCGGAGGGCTCGGTGGTGAACAGGGCGTCACTGAGGCGGTCGGTCACGACCCGGTTGATCTCTTCGGGCATGGTCCAGTCGCCGCTCCGCAACCCCGCCTCCACGTGCGCCACCCGGATCCCGAGCTTGGCGGCGACGAGCGCGGCGGCCACCGTCGAGTTGACGTCGCCGACCGTGAACACCCAGTCGGGTCGCTCGCGGATCAGAACGGGTTCGAGCGCGATCATCACGCGTCCGGTCTGAAGTCCGTGCGGACCGGATCCGACACCGAGATCCACGTCGGGCCGGGGCAGCTCGAGATCCTCGAAGAAGTACCGCGACAGCTCCTCGTCGTAGTGCTGGCCCGTGTGCACGAGCACCTGATCCGCCTCGCCCGTCAGGTCGAAGGCCCGCATGACGGGCGCGATCTTCATGAAGTTCGGACGCGCCCCGACGATATGTACGATCTTCAAGCTCTCACCCCGCACTCCCCGAATTCGGGCGGCCGGCGGCCGCCAGTCACTCCACTGTGACACTCTTCGCCAGGTTTCGGGGCTTGTCCACGTCGCAGCCGCGAATGACACCAATGTGATAAGCCAGGAGCTGCAGCGGAATGCTGGTCAGGATCGGCAGCAGTCCGTCCTTCGAGTGAGGCACGAACAGTACCTCGTCGGCGAGTTCGGCGACCCCGTTGGGATGGGTGGTTACGGCGATCAGCCGTCCGCCCCGAGCCTTCACCTCCTGCATGTTCGACTTGACCTTGGCATAGGCGCCGTCGCGCGGTGCCACGACTACGACCGGCATGTTCTCGTCGATCAGGGCGATCGGGCCGTGTTTCATCTCGGCCGCCGAGAATCCCTCGGCGTGCACGTAGCTGATCTCTTTCAGTTTGAGAGCTCCCTCGAGCGCCGCGGGAAAGCTGTAGCCGCGACCGAGGTAAAGGAAGTTGTCGTGGTGCGCCAGACGGCCGGCGTGACCTGGGAGGTGAACGCCTTGGTCGAGGCGACCCCGATCTCGGGACCGCAATGCAGGTAGACGCCGGCGTCGGTGAGTCTCGCCACCGAACTGCCGACGGTATTGACGATTCCCAGCGTCGTGCAACCGTGCTCCTGAGCCATTTCGAGCGCGGCGAGCGTGTCGGCGGTCTCGCCTGACTGAGAAATTCCGATCACTATCGTGCCCTCCTCGAGCACGGGATCGCGATATCGCCACTCGGAGGCGTACTCGACGGTCGCCGGAAGCCGGCACATCTCTTCCACGGACCGACGTCGCGCAGCCCGCCCAGTCGGACGCCGGTCGAGCCCGGCATGATGCGGCCCCGCATCGTCTGGGCGATCGTCTCCGGCTGCTCGTGGATCTCCTTGAGCATGAAGTGAGGAAATCCGCCCCGCTCCGCCTCCTGAAGATCCCACTCGATCTCCTGGATGGGCTTGTCCACCCGGGTCAGGGCCTCCATGCAGACGATATCGCACCCGGTCGCATCGAACACGGCCATCTCGCCGTCGTCCAGGTAGAGTACGCGACGCGTGTAGGGGAGGATCGCCGAAGCGTCGGAGGCGGCGTAGATCGCGCCCCGCCCGAGACCGATCATCAGGGGAGATCCCCGTCGTGCACAGACGATCCGGCCGGGCTCATCGGCCGAGATCACCGCGATCCCGAACGTGCCTTCGACCAGCTTCAGCGCGCGGGCTACGGCGAGTTGCAGCGGCGGCTCCTTCTGTTCCGCGATCAGGTGCGCGAGGACTTCCGAGTCGGTATCGGACCGGAACTCGTGGCCGCGCCGACGCAACTGCTCGCGCAGAAGGTCGGCGTTCTCGATGATGCCGTTGTGTACGACCGCGATTCTGCCGGCCGTATCCACGTGCGGATGGGCGTTGGCTTCCGTGGGTGGACCGTGAGTCGCCCAGCGGGTGTGGGCGATTCCCGAAGAGCCGGACACCGGGCTTTCGTGGACGGCCCGATTCAGCCCTTCGATACGACCGGCGACACGACGGACCTCGAGGCCCTGCCCGTTCTGAATGGCCAGGCCGGCCGAGTCGTACCCCCGATACTCGAGACGCTCCAGGCCTTCGAGGAGAATCGGAGCGGCTTCACCGTTTCCGACGTACGCGACGATTCCACACATGAGTTGGCTTCCCCCGTGATTTCCCATCCGGTTCGTTCGACATTCGGGGTCCGGAGGTACAATAGACGGGCCAGATACGACATCTGGACGCCGGCCTCGGACTCGCCCGGCGACATCGTGGCGTACTTATGCGGGTATCGCTCCAGGATCTCCGTCTTCGGGCTCCAGCCGCCGGTCCGGGTGCACCGAGCCGGTGTTGCGTGGTCACGACAGGAATCGGCCCTCCACGAGCGTGGTGGTCTGCCGAAGCGGGATCGAGAGTCGGTCCTGTCGGCGTGCTCCACGGAACGGGCTGCTGCGCCGATCCGGCGAAAACCGGACTCTCGATGTGGCGCCTCGCCGACAACGGGGGCACATTCATCCCGGATTGTGCGTATTCTCTGGCGTGAACACCGGTGATTGCGGCGGTCAGGAACGGCACCCGTCTTGCTGGAGTTGCCGGACAGACACCGCGAACGCCTCAGGGCGGACCCGGGGAGCCCCGCCGATGCGGGCGAGACGATACCCATGCAGGAATCGAGAGCGTGACTGACGAGCGAGAGCCCCAGGGAAGCGTCCCTACCGTCTACGGACGCCGTCCGTACGAGATCCAGGCACAGGAATACTATCCGCTCGATTCGGGCACCGGGGGCGGGGACGCCACCGACCCGAAGCGTCGTGCAGGCCGCGATCCACCACTTCCAGCGCCACAGTGAGGCCAGCAGCCGCTTCGGGTCGGTGGCGTCCCCGCCCCCGGTGCCCGAATCGAGCGGGTAGTATTCCTGTGCCTGGATCTCGTACGGACGGCGTCCGTAGACTGTAGGGACGCTTCCCTGGGGCTCTCGCTCGTCAGTCACGC
>JARRPA010000040.1:0-18018 GCA_037383305.1 Gemmatimonadota bacterium
CAGGGACGCTCATACCAGCATTCCCGCCCATGTAGCCGTCATCCATGTCGCTACCGTGCCTCCGAGCATCGCACGCAGGCCGAGTGTTGAAAGATCCTGCCTGCGGGAGGGGGCGATGCCCCCGATACCGCCGATCTGCATCGCGATCGATGAGAAATTCGCGAACCCGGTCAGCGCGTAGGTCGCGATGATGGCGGACTTCGGTGAAAGGTCGGACCCGGCGGCGAGTCCGTCAGCCAGCATCTGGAACGCCACGAACTCGTTCGCCACCATCTTGACGCCGAACAGGCTGCCGATCTCGGCCGCGTCCCGCATCGGGACCCCGATCAACCATGCGACCGGCGCGAAGAGATATCCGAGAATCGTCTCCAGAGTTACGCCCTCGACGCCTACGAGAGAGAGTGCCCAGCCGAGGACACCGTTGCCGAGCGCGATCAGAGCGAGGAATGCGATCAGCATCGCCCCCACGTTGAGCGCGAGCTTCAGCCCGTCGCTCGCTCCACTCGCCGCTGCATCGATGACGTTCGAGTAATCCAGCTCGAGCTCAGTCTTCAGGTCATCGGCCGTCACAGGTTTCGCGGTCTCGGGCACCAGCATCTTGCTGACCACGATTCCGGCTGGTGCCGCCATGATGCTCGCGGCCAGCAGGTGACCCGCGATCATGGGGATGCTGCCCGACAACATGGCCACGTAGGCTGCCATCACGCCGCCCGCGACGGTCGCGAATCCGCCGGTCATCACCGTATGGAGTTCCGACATCGTCATCTGTTCGACGTATGGCTTGACCAGCAGCGGGGCCTCTGTCTGACCGACGAAGATATTGCCGGCTGCCGCCGTGGTCTCGGCGCCGCTCGTGCCCAGGGTCCGCTGCATCAGCCAGGCCACGCCGGTGACGATCTTCTGCATGATGCCGACGTAGTAGAGGATCGTCATCAGGGCCGAAAAGAAGATGATCGTCGGCAGCACGCTGAAGGCGAAGTTCGCGAACACCGGAACCTCGGAACCGTTTTCCAGCGGCACGACGGGCTGCACGAGGTTCCCGAACACGAAGGAAGCGCCGGCGTTCGTGTACTCGATCAGTGCGATGAACACGTCGTTCACCACACGGAAGAAGCCCCGTCCCCATTCCGTCTTCAGCACGAGAAGAGCGAAGATGAATTGAAGTCCGAGACCCTTCGCGACGAGGGACCATCGGATCGCTTTACGGTGACTGGAGAAGAGCCACAGAGCCAGGAGGAGGACGGCCAGCGCCAACGCTCCACGGGCGAAGCGAACCGGAAACGGTTCGACGATCGCCTCGGCGTCCACCCGGACGGTCGACGGGGGTCCGGCCGAGCTCCCACCGAGCATCGCGCCGGTCGCCCGGGTCGCGGTGATGCCCTCGGCATTCTCCACCGCGAGTCGCGCCGGACCATCGACCGTATCGCCGACGAGCGCCGCCCCGGGAAGAAGCAGGCCGACCGACAGCACGGCGCAGGTGAGCCCTCTTGCGAGGCGCGATCGCGCCCGTCTTACCACGAGCCGAATCGCCCGATCTGTTCCTTCGTCAGGACGATGCCCGCGTGCTTCGCCTCGACGAGCTTTCGACGCGCAAAGAGCTTGATCAGCACGACTCCGGCCACGAATCCTCCGACGTGGGCCCAGAAGGCGACGCCGCCCCCGGCGCTCGAGCCCGCCGCGAGACCCGAAAACAGCTGAAGCCCGAACCAGATTCCGAGAACGGCCAGGGCCGTCATCGGTATGACGCGCACGTACACGACGAGAAAGATCAGCGTGTGCACTCGCACGCGCGGATAGAGGACGATGTAACCTCCCATGATACCGCTGATCGCCCCCGACGCACCCACCGTGGGGATCGCGCTCGATGGATCGATGAAGATGTGGGCGAGGGCTGCGAGAACACCGCAGGTCAGATAGAAGATCACGTAGCGAACGTGACCCATCGAGTCTTCTATGTTGTTCCCGAAGACCCAGAGGAACCACATGTTTCCGAGGAGATGCATCCAGCCGCCGTGCATGAACATCGAGGTGAACACGGTCGACCAGGTATGCCCGCCGAGCATGCAGCTCGCTTCGCCGAGCGACACCGTTTCCCCCGGTCCAAGGGCGCCCGTGATCTCGGCGGGAATCGCTCCGTAGGCGCAGAGTGAATTCAGGAACGGCTCGGCGACTCCCCCTCCCTGCACGAGCAGCCAGACGAGGACGTTCGCCGCGATGATCAGGATCGTGACGAAGGGGAACAGCTCGGTCGGGTTGTCATCACGCAAGGGAAACATGTGCCAAAGGGTAGATCGGCCCAACGGGAGACGCAATACGGACACCGGCGGAATCGGACCCGTCTGCCCTCCCTGCCTTTCTGACACGAAAACCGTTCACGAGGTGCCAGAATAGCGGAATTCTGGCCATTTTCGCGGGGTTCGCGCGGCACATCGCTTGCACCTCAGGAAGCGCGAATGTAACCACGAACGACCCGGTCTCCCGCCCGCTGGAGGGGCGCGGCCTCCGGGCGGGAGCGAGAAAGGGAAAAGACTCCATGAGCAAAGTCATCGGAATCGACCTCGGAACGACCAATTCCGTGGTCTCCGTGATGGAAGGCGGCGATCCGGTCGTGATCCCGAACGCGGAAGGGGCTCGGACGACCCCCTCCGTCGTCGCGTTCACGAAGGACGGAGAACGCCTGGTGGGACAGGTGGCCAAGCGGCAGGCGGTCACGAATCCCGTGAACACGGTCTCATCGATCAAGCGTTTCATGGGCCGGAAATGCTCCGAGGTGGAGCATGAGCGACAGCTGGTTCCGTACGAGATCGAGTGCGACGGACAGGACAGGGTCCAGGTCAAGATTCCGGCGGTCGACAAGACGTTTACGCCGCCGGAGATCTCGGCGATGGTCCTTCAGAAGATGAAGCAGACGGCGGAGGACTATCTCGGCTCCGAGGTCAGCCAGGCCGTGATCACCGTGCCCGCGTACTTCAATGATGCCCAGCGGCAGGCCACGAAGGATGCAGGCAAGGTCGCGGGTCTCGAAGTGCTCCGGATCATCAACGAGCCGACGGCGGCCGCCCTGGCCTACGGGCTGGACAAGAAGAGCGACGAGAAGATCGCGGTATTCGATCTGGGCGGCGGAACGTACGACATCTCCATCCTCGAGCTGGGCGACGGCGTCTTCGAAGTAAAGGCCACGAACGGCGACACGCACCTGGGAGGAGACGACTTCGACCAGCGCGTAATCGACTGGATGGTGGAAGAGTTCAAGAAGGATCAGGGCATCGACCTCTCGAAGGACCCGATGGCTCTTCAGCGTCTGAAGGAAGCCGCGGAAAAGGCCAAGATGGAGTTGTCGACCACCAGTCAGACCGACATCAATCTGCCGTTCATCACCGCAGACCAGAGCGGTCCGAAGCACCTCCACATGACGCTGACCCGCTCGAAGTTCGAGCAGCTGGTGGACGACCTGATCGAGCGCACCAAGGAACCGATGCAGAAGGCGCTCGACGACGCCGGGCTCAAGCCCGACGAGATCGACGAAGTCATCCTGGTCGGCGGGTCGACGCGCATCCCGAAGATCCAGGAGACGGTTCGAGAGTTCTTCAGCAAGGAGCCTCACAAGGGCGTGAACCCGGATGAGGTAGTGGGCATCGGGGCCGCGATCCAGGGCGGCGTCCTGGCCGGAGATGTGAAAGACGTGCTCCTCCTCGACGTCACCCCTCTGTCGCTCGGAATCGAGACGCTCGGCGGAGTCATGACGGCGTTGATCGAGCGAAACACGACGATTCCGACCAAGAAGAGCGAAGTATTCTCGACGGCCGAGGACAGTCAGCCGACGGTGGACATCCACGTCCTTCAGGGCGAACGGCCGATGGCCGCCGACAACAAGACGATCGGCCGGTTTCAGCTGACGGGCATTCCGCCCGCGCCGCGAGGCGTACCGCAGATCGAGGTCACCTTCGACATCGACGCGAACGGCATTCTGCACGTGAGCGCGAAGGACCGGGCGACCGGAAAGGAACAGAAGATCCGGATCGAAGCTTCCTCCGGCCTCTCCGACTCCGAGATCGAGCGAATGGTCAAGGACGCCGACGCGCACGCGACCGAGGACAAGGACCGGCGCGAGAAAGCCGAGGCCCGCAACCGGCTCGATTCGCTGATCTACCAGACGGAGAAGAACATCGACGAGTGGAAGGAGTCGCTCGACGAAGAATCGAAGCAGAAGATCGAGTCGACGCTGGAGCGAGGGCGGCAGGCGCTGAAGCAGGACGATCAATCCGAAATCCAGGCCGCGACCGAGGAGATCCAGCAGACCGTGCAGGCCGCGGCGCAGCAGATCTATGCCAAGGCGGGCATGGGCGAGCAGGGGGCACCCGGCGAAGGGGGATTCGAAGCCGGGGAGCCTGAGGCCGCGGCCGGCGGCGGCACCGCCGACGAGGACGTGGTAGAAGCGGATTACGAGATCGTCGAGGAATCAGACGACAAGTAGACGCCGATCACCGGTGGAAATCGCGGCGACAGATGAATGGACGGCGCCCTCCGGGGCGCCGTTCGCATTTCCGGACAACGCTCTCTTCGTTGCCGGTTGTCAAAAGCGAGGAATCAGGGCGCTCCCGCAGCGATCGGGGAACCCGTGAGGCCCGGGAGCGCTATCAAACGGTCGCGCCCGTCGTCCCGGCCGGATCCGGGCGACGCGCACCTGAACTCAGACCCGATGGGAACCGATGAAAGACCCACTCCGAAGCAAATTGAATCTGATCATCACGGCGGTCCTGGCCTTCGCGATCGGCCTGGGAATCGCCGCGCGGTTTGACCTTACGGCGCCCGGTGTCGCGCAGGAGAAGAACCCGCCGCTCCGGCTGGTGTCCTCGAACTCGGCCGGGGCTTCGTCCCAGGTTCTGCCGGCGAGCGGATTCGCCGATATCGCGGAACACATCACGCCCGCCGTCGTCACCATTTACGTCGATCGCGACATTCCGGAGCATGACCGGCGTCGCCTGCCTGCGCCCTTCGATCAGTTTCAGCAGGACATGCCGGTGCCACCGACGGTCAGGGGCAGCGGCTCCGGCTTCATCATCAGTGACGACGGATACATCGTCACGAACAATCACGTCGTCGAAGACGCCTCGCGGATCACCGTCGAGCTGTTCGATCGGCGCCGGTTCGATGACGTGAGACTCGTCGGGCGTGACGCCACTACGGACATCGCGCTTCTCAAGCTGGAGGCCGACGACCTCACGGCGGCCGCCCTGGGAACGAGTGAGGGAGCTCGAGTCGGCGAATGGGTCCTGGCGGTCGGCAGCCCCGGATTCACCCGGGGCACGGAACCGCTCACGATGACCGTCACCGCCGGAATCATCAGCGCCAAGGGTCGGAACATCAGGATTATCGACGAGTCCAGTGCGATCGAAGATTTCATCCAGACCGACGCCGCGATCAACCCGGGGAATTCCGGTGGACCGCTGATCGATGCGCGCGGTCGGGTGATCGGCGTGAACGCGGCCATCGCATCGCGATCGGGTTCGTACGAGGGCTACGGGTTCGCGGTCCCGATCGATCTGGCCCGGGAAGTGATCGACGATCTGGTGGAGTACGGGCGCGTTCGCCGTGCCCTTCTGGGCGTCCAGATCACGGCGGTCGATGCGCCGATCGCCACGGATTACGGTCTGGAACGACCGTTCGGTGCGCAGGTCATGGGCGTCGAGGAGGGCATGGCGGCGGCCGAGGCCGGGATCCGGGTGAGCACGAGCCCGGAGAGACGGTGCGGGTGGAGGTCGTCGATTACGACCGCCGGCGACGCACTGTATCCGTACGGCTGGACGAGGCGGAAGCGCTCCAGGCGGCCAGTGCCACTCCGGAAGCGGCCGAGGAGACACCGGACCCTCTGGGTCTGGTGGTGGATGAGATCTCCGCCGATGCGAGGCAGGCACTGGACATTCCGAATGATATGGACGGAGTCGTGGTCACCGACATGAACCGTTTCGGACAGTTCGCACAGCGGTGGCTGAGGATGAGCAGGAGCAACAATCCGGTGATCGTCAGCGTGAACCGCACGGAGGTGCGGAGCGTGGCCGACTACAGGAGGGAGATCTCCCGGGTCGGCCCGGGCGACGTAGTAAGCCTGCTGGTCTACGATCCGGCTCAGAAGAGCACGGTGCCGGTCAGCGTTCCACTTCCGTCGACCCCGCGCTGATTCCACGCGAATTCACTCGGGCCGCGGGCGGCGCTCTCCGGGTATCGGAGGGCTCCGCCCGCGTCGCGTTCGATGCCGACCCCGCAGATGCGGACGGCGCGTAGCCCGTATCGGGCCGTGGGGTTAGAATTACGGTCGTTTCGGCCCAGCCAGCGAAAGTGGCGGAACTGGCAGACGCGCCAGCCTTAGGAGCTGGTGGCCGAGAGGCCGTGGGGGTTCGAGTCCCCCCTTTCGCATCGCATTCAGATCTTCAGAGGTGAGAGTCGGTTGATGGCAGACGAGACGATAGAATCGACGGGCGCAGCGGACAGCGGCATCGACGTGGTGGTGGAGGTCGGAGATGGTTGGTCCCGACGGCTCACGATTACGGTCGCGCCGGAGAGGGTCGAGGGTGCCCGGGCGAAGGAGCGCAACCGTCTTTCCAGGTCGATCCGTCTGAAAGGGTTTCGGAAAGGACGTGTCCCGCCCGATGTCGTCGAGCAACGATTCGGCACGGAGCTGGACCAGATCGTCCAGGAACGCCTGATCGAGGATGCCTACCGCGAGGCGGTGGACTCCACGGAGCTTCAGCCGGCGGGGGCAGCGAGCGTTTCCAACGTGCAGTACGCGCCCGGCGAGCGGCTGACCTTTCAGGCGGAGGTCGAGATCATGCCGACGATCGAGCTCTCGCGGGTCGGAGGATTCCGGTTCAAGCGGGACACCGCCCCCGTAACGGAAGAAGAGGTCCAGCAGATCCTGCACCGCGTCCTGTCCGACTTCGCCGATTGGCAGGAAGTCGACCGCAAGGCGGCGCAGGGAGACCTCGTGGCAGTGCGCGTCGCACCGCTGGCGGACGGAGAGGAGCGACCGTCCGAGGAGGCGAAGCCCTACCGGTTCGTGCTCGGATCGGGTCAGGCGCTGCCCGACGTCGAACAGGCGATCACGACGCTGGGAGCCGGCGAATCAGGTGCTTTTCTCGTGGAATTTCCGGGGGAGGGTCAGGCCGACGAGTCCGAGAACCGTCGACTGTTCGTCGCCGTGGATTCCGTCGAAGAGCAGGTGTTGCCCGAGCTCGACGATGAGCTCGTGAAGAAGGCCACGGGAGGCGCTCAGGAGACGACGGAGGAGCTCAAGGACGTCATACGCGCAGACCTGGCCCGGCACCACGCCGAAGAGGCGGAAGGCAGGCTCCGCGGGGCGATTCTCCAATCCCTGATCGATGCGAACGGCTTCACTCTGCCCCGCTCGCTCATCGACCGCTACCTGGATGGAATGCTTCGTGCGCCGGAAGGAGCGGATCCGGGCGAGCTCAGGCAGGCTCGCGAATCTCTCGCGCCCCATGCCGAGCGCCAGATCAAGGAAGAGATGATTCTCGACCGACTCATTGAACGCGAGGATCTGCGAGCGGGAGAGGACGATGTCGAAGCACGCATCGCGGAAATGGCCGAGCGCAGAGGCGCCGCGCCGGGAACGTTGCGGCGACAGCTCGCCAAGGAAGGTCAACTGGAGTCGCTGAAGCGCAGTATCGAGGTGGATCGGGCGTTCGAATACCTGAAGTCACAGTCGGAGATCGAGGACGCGAGTTGACCGAAGCGGAAACCCCTCGCGGGATCCGGGTACGATGGCGGGTCGGAGCTGGAGCGACCCTACTCTGCAGAGAACGGAAGCCATGACGATTTATGCCCCGTACGTGATCGAGCGGTCCAGCCGCGGCGAGAGGAGCTACGACATTTTCTCCCGCCTCCTGATGGACCGCATCGTATTTCTCGGCACACCGATCAACGACGACGTGGCGAATGTCGTGATCGCGCAGCTCCTGTTCCTCCAGGCGGAGAACCCGGAGCGGGACATCAACATTTACATCAACAGTCCGGGTGGGAGTGTCTACGCCGGGCTGGCGATCTACGACACGATTCAGTACATGTCGGCCCCCGTGGCCACGATCTGCATGGGTATGGCGGCCTCGATGGGCGCTTTTCTCCTCGCCGCCGGCACGCAGGGCAAGCGATCCGCCCTGCCCAATTCGCGCATCATGATCCATCAGCCTTCCGGAGGCTCGCAGGGTACGGCGGCCGACATCGAGATTCAGGCGCGCGAGGTCCTCCATGCGAGGGAGCGACTCAACGCTCTCCTCGCGAAGCACACGGGACAATCGATCGACCAGATCGCCGAAGACGTGGACCGGGATCGCTACATGTCTCCGACGGAAGCCCGTGACTACGGAATCATCGATCGGATCATCGAGCACGCAGACGGCGTCGACGGCGGTCGGGATTCGAAAGATGCCTCCGTCGAGCGCACGGGACCGGAAGCGGTCGCCGACGTCGATTCCGACGCCTGACCCGGGAACCGAGAGGAAAAGCGCATGCCAGGCGACAAGCACCTTCGCTGCTCTTTCTGCGGGAAGTCCAAGGACAGTGTCAAGAAGTTCATCTCCGGGCCGAACGTCTACATCTGTAACGAGTGCATCTCGCTCTGCAACGAGATCCTCGCCGAGGAGGAAGACCGCGAAGCCGCGGCGCAGATCGCCGAGGTCCTCAGCCCGCTGGAGATCAAGGAAGTCCTGGACGAGTACGTGATCGGGCAGGAGCAGGCGAAGAAGAGCCTGGCGGTTGCCGTCTACAACCACTACAAGCGGATCAACCACCGCAACTTGATCGACGACGTCGAGATCGAGAAGTCGAACATCATGCTTCTCGGCCCGACCGGCGTGGGAAAGACCCTTCTCGCCCAGACACTCGCCCGGATGCTCCAGGTCCCGTTCACGATCGCGGACGCCACGACGCTGACCGAGGCCGGATACGTGGGCGAAGATGTCGAGAACATTCTCGTCAGACTTCTGCAGGCGGGAGATTACAATATCGCGGAGTGCGAGAGGGGCATCGTCTACGTCGACGAAATCGACAAGGTCGCGCGTAAGAGCGAAAATCCGTCGATCACCCGGGACGTGTCCGGCGAGGGCGTCCAGCAGGCATTGTTGAAGATCCTCGAAGGGACCGTGGCCTCGGTACCGCCGCAAGGAGGAAGAAAGCACCCGCAGCAGGAATATATTCAGATCGACACTCGAAATATCCTGTTCATCTGCGGAGGCGCGTTCGACGGCCTCGAGGAGATCATCGAGACTCGTCTCGGCAAGCGTCAGATCGGTTTCGGGGACGAAGAAACCGCCGGAACCGACGGAGACGCAAGCCCGCTGGACCGTGTCGAACCCGAGGACCTGTTGCGATTCGGCCTGATTCCGGAACTGGTCGGTCGACTGCCGGTGATGGTGACCCTGCACGACCTCGACGAAGATGCGATGCTCGACATTCTCCAGCGACCCAAGAATGCCCTGGTCAAACAGTACCAGAAGATGTTCGAGCTGGAAGGCGTAGGTCTGACTTTCGACCCGAAGGCTCTTTCCGCGATCGCCCGACGAACGATCGAGCGCGGGACGGGCGCCCGCGGGCTTCGGGCCGTTCTCGAAGAAGTAATGCTGGATATCATGTTCCAGCTTCCCTCCCGCGATGACGTGCGGGAGGTCGTCATCACCCGGGAGACGATCGAAGAGGGAGCCGAGCCGCTGTTGATCCTCGAGCCGGAATCGCAGCGCCGAGAGGCGTGAGCGCCGGCTGGGGCAGGGGCCGAGAATCGTGAGCCCCGCGAGGATCGGCGAGGTCGAGTTCGCCGGTGCGATCGGTCAGCCGGGACAGGCGCCGCCGGCCGCGTTGCGCCAGGTGGCGATCGCGGGTCGATCCAACGTCGGGAAATCCAGCCTCCTGAATGCGGTGGTCGGCCGAAAGCGCATCGCGCGTGTATCCGGCACGCCCGGCAAGACCCGGGAGATCAACTTCTACGCGATCGACAGTCGGTTCTTCCTCGTCGATCTCCCGGGCTACGGATTCGCCCGCGCACCCGATGCGGTTCGAGAGGAGTGGAAGCGGCTCGTTGAGGACTACCTCTCGAACAACGATCGGCTACACGGTCTGATTCTGCTGCTCGACGCTCGTCGCGGAGTGCAGTCAGCCGATCGGCAGCTGCTCGATTACCTGGGACTGAAGGGGATTCCGGTCCTCGTCGTCCTGACGAAGATCGACAAGTTGAACCGGTCGGGGCAGGCTCGCGCCATCGGCGAGGTCCGGAAGGCACTGGATCTGCCCTCCGATCAGCTCCTCGCCACCTCGGCCCGGACCGGGCAGGGAGTCGACACCCTCAGGGAGAGTCTCCTCGCACTGTTCGAACCCGACCCCGAAGGAGAAGTGTGATGAGTGTTGTCCGCGGCCTGAAGAGAACGGCGCGACAAGTCCTGGTCGCCGGCTTCGTGATGACCACGGCAGTGGCCTGCGGGGGAACGGTCGCCCCGCGGGGGCCGTTAGGCCCGCAGTCCGCCCTCGCTCAGGACGGCTGGTCGGCCGAGCTGGAACAGACCAGCAGCCGACCTCTCCCGCCGGCCGGATACGGCACTCTCTCCCAGGACCAGATCACGATCGGGATCACGGCCGGCACATTGCTGATCAAGCTGGTTCCGCTCGACGAGTGGGTCATTCGATTGACGGCGCCCGATACCTATCAGCGGCTCAACAGCTACAAGGTCAGCCGGGGCGAGGAGATCCTGAAGCGAGCGAGGCGCGCGGGTGAGCGCGGGTGGCCCCGCGTGTTCCTGGTGAGCTTCTTCACCCGGAACTACGAGGAATCGTACGAGCCCAACGATCTTCAGATCCGCAACCAGAGTTTCATCTATCGCCCGCTGAACATCATCCCGATCACGCCGGAATTCAATCGGGAGCGATTGAGGCAGCAGGAAACGCAGATGGCGCTCTATCTGTTCACAGAGGACATCGACCTCGATCTGCCACTCGTGGCACTCTATCAGGATGGTGAAGGCCCGCAGTGGGTCGGCATTCGTTCCACGCTGGATCGGGAACTCGCGACGGTACTCTCCCGGGCCGGCCGGTAGAGGATTCCGGCTCAGAGCGGAGGATCAGCCTTCGAGCCCGTACTCCTTCAGCTTTCGATACAGCGTGCGTTCTCCGATTCCGAGGCGCTCGGCTGCCTTTCGTCGGTTGCCATCCGACTCCCTCAGCGCCAGTGCAATCGCTTCCCGCTCGATGTCGGACATCGTCATCTCCGGACCCACCGGGATCGCAGCTGGAGACCGTGTGTCGAGACCGGGCCATGACGTCTCGTCATCGCCCTCGGCAGCGAGGCTGCGACCTCGAATCTCGATCGAGCGAGGCTCCGGTCCGATCACCGGTCGACGCTCCGACTCCTCATCCCGATAACGATTTCGAAATCTCTCGAACTCGGACCTGAGATCCTCCAGGTCGATCTTCATCTCGACGAGTGTGCGAAACAGAAACTCCATCTGCGGAAGCTGCAGACCGCCGCCCGTCTCGTCCCGGTCCGCACCGGCGAGGGCCGGGAGTGATTCTGCTCCCGAGCCCGGCAGCAACTGCCGACCGCTGGAGAACCGGATGTCCGGCGGAATATCGTCGGCGCCGATCACGGAACCCGGCGCCAGAACGACCATCGACTCGACGAGGTTTCTCAACTCGCGAACGTTCCCCGGCCAGGCATAGTCGAGGAGAATCTGCATGGCCTCCTGGGAAAGCCCCTTGAATTCCCGGTCATGGAGCTGCCCGAACTCCTCGATGAAACGCCAAACCAGAATCGGAATATCCGAGGTTCGGTCGCGCAGCGGGGGCAGGTCCAGGTGAAGCACGTTGAGCCGGTAGTACAGGTCACGGCGGAAGGTGCCTTGCTCGACGGCCTGCCGCAGGTCCCGGTTCGTCGCCGCGATGATGCGAACGTCCACCGAAATCTCCGAGTCCCCGCCGACCCGCATGAACTTCTGCGTCTCCAGTACCCGAAGCAGACGTGTCTGTAGCGGCAGCGGCATCTCTCCGATCTCGTCGAGAAACAGAGTTCCATCATCGGCGAGCTCGAACATGCCGCGACGTCGCGAAGTGGCCCCCGTGAATGCACCCTTCTCGTGACCGAACAGCTCGGACTCGAGCAGGGTTTCAGGGATCGCGGCACAGTTGAGGGTGATGAACGGCTTCCCGCGGCGAGGCGAGAGCCGATGAATCGCCCGCGCGGCGAGTTCCTTTCCGGTTCCGCTCTCCCCGGTGATCAACACGGTCGAATTCACCGGTGCAAGCATGTGAATTCGCTCGAGCACCTCCCGCACACCGTGCGTGTGCCCCACGATCCCCGTCTCCAGCTGCAGTTCGTAACGCTCGATCTGCTGGGTGAGAGCGACCTGCACTTCTTCCGGGTCCGGGGGCGCGAGGATCAGCTCGTCCGGGAGCAACCAGGTCTCGATTTCCGCCACGAGATCCCTTGGATCCTCGCCGTCCGCGAGATGGGCGACCAGAAGTACCGGTGGACGCGGTACGTGCGAGGCAGCGATCCGCAGCATCTCGTTCGTCCGGGACGCGCGCGGATCTCCGGTGAGCACGAGGGCCACGGTCTCGTCCCCGGCGAGCAGGCGATCCAGCTGGTCCAGCGACGATACCATCTCGGTGGTGTGTCCATCCGACTCGGCCGCGGAGCGCACCGCCAAGGCAGACTCGATGTCTCGATCGTCGATCAGGACGCCAGCCATGTCACCTCAGTCGTGCCTCGTGTGCGTGCCCCGCAGGAGCTCGACCGCATGCCCCACGATGCCGTTCAGGAAATTCAGTCCGTCGGTGACCCCGGAGGGCGAGCCCGGTAGATTCACGATCAGGGTCCGGCCGCGCGTGCCGGCTACGCCCCGGCTCAACACCGCATATCGGGTCTGTCGATGACCGGCAGCTCGCAGGGCCTCGGCCAGACCCGGCACCTCCCGCTGAATCACGGTCCGTGTGGCCTCTGGCGTCAGGTCACGCTCGGTCAGTCCCGTACCTCCCGTTGTGAGCCGCAGGTCACATCGATCCGCGTCACACCAGGAAGCGAGGGTCGACACGATGCGCACCGGGTCATCGGGCACCACTTCGCGCACGCTGACGATCCAGCCGGCGGCTCGCACCGACGCTTCGATCCGGTCGCCGGATCCGTCCTCCCGGCCGGCACTCACTCCGTCGGATACCGTTAGAATTCCAACCCTTATATCGGCTGCCGGTCGTTCAGCTGCTCGGTTCACCGGTCGCTCATTTCCGAACGGACCCTTCCGAATAGAACGGCATGCGTTCGACCGTTGCGGGGAGCTCCCGACCCCGGATGCGAATCGTGATCTCGTCTCCGAATCCGGCGTCGGGGGGCAGGTAGGCGGTTCCGATGCCGGCGTCCAGGGACGGACTGACGGTCCCGGACCGGACCTTCCCCACGACTTCTCCACCAAATACGACTTCGTACCCCGGGCGCGGAAATCCCCGCTCGGAGAGTCGAAAGCCACGCAGGCGACGGGTCACGCCGGCGTCCTTCTGACGCTGCAGCGCCTCTTTACCGACGAACTCCCCCTTGTCGAGCTTGACGAGCCACGAAAGGCCGGCCTCGATTGGACTGGTCTCATCATCGAGGTCGTTCCCGTAGAGGGCATATCCCATCTCGAGCCGGAGAGAGTCTCGCGCCCCGAGGCCGGCGGGCACGAGCCCCGATGACGCCCCGGATGCCAGCAATTCGCGCCAGAGTCCGGCGGTTCGTTCTGACGGAACGTACAGCTCGAATCCATCCTCCCCGGTATATCCCGTACGGCTGATCACGCCGGGCACTCCCGCCACGGTACCCGCCGTAAACTCGTAGAATCCGACAGGATCCAGAGGTTCCGAAGATAGCGGCGTCAGAATCTCCTGCGCCTTCGGGCCCTGAAGCGCGATCAATCCGATCGCATCGCTCTCGTCTTCCATCCGCACGTCGAATCGGGAAACGAGGCTCTGCAGGTGTTTCCAGTCCTTGGCGAGGTTGGCGGCGTTGACGACCAGACGGAAACGCTGGTCTCCCAGCCGGTAGACGATCAGGTCGTCGACCACGCCACCGTCTTCGTGGCAGATCACGCTGTACTGTGCCTGACCCTCCGTCAGTTGGTCGGGATCGTTCGTCGTGACGTAGGAGACGAACGGGAGGGCGTCCGGCCCGGTAACCAGGAACTCCCCCATATGCGACACGTCGAACAAACCGGCCGCGCCGCGAACGGCGATGTGCTCGGCACGAATGCCCGAGGGATACTGCACCGGCATCTCGTACCCGGCGAAAGGGACGAGCTTGGCCCCGAGCGCGATGTGCTCGGCGTACAGGGGCGTCTTCTTGAGGTCACTCATTGTTGCGCTCTCAGGGTTTCTGAATTCTTCACTGCTTAGAGAATGTATCGGCGCAGGTCCTCATCCTCGACGATTTTCGACAGTCGCTCACGGACGGTCGCTCCGTCGAGGTGAATCGTCTCTCCGGCACCCTCCTCCGGCAACCCGTACATCACGTCGTCGAGCAGGCTGGTCAGCACCGTGTGCAGACGCCGGGCACCTATGTTCTCGACCTTGCCGTTCACGTCCGCCGCGATTCGGGCGACCTCCTCGCTCCCTCGGTCGCGATGAGGGCTTGATACTGCTTCAGCAGCGCGTTCTCCGGCTCGAGGAGGATCCGGACGAAGTCGCTCTCCGTCAGGCTCGCCAGCTCGACCCGGATGGGAAACCGGCCCTGAAGCTCCGGGATCAGGTCCGACGGTCGGCTCACGTGGAAGGCACCCGCCGCAATGAACAGCATGTGATCCGTGTTCACGAAGCCGTACTTCGTCTGGACCGTCGATCCCTCGACGATCGGCAACAGGTCGCGCTGGACACCTTCCCTCGAAACGTCGGGCCCGCCCGGTGCGTTCTTGCTGGCCACCTTGTCCAGCTCGTCGAGAAAGACGATCCCCATCGTCTCGGCCCTGTCGAGCGCTTCGTCGACGACCTCGTCCATGTCCACCAGACGGTCGAGCTCTTCCGAGAGGAGAATCCGACGCGCTTCCGAAACGTTCAGCACGCGACGTCTGCTCCGCTTCGGAAGCATGTCCTGAAGGACTTCCATGAAATTGAAATCGAGCCCCTCCATCCCCGTCGCGCTCATGTCCATCATCGGCAATGAACTCTCGGAGACGTCGATCTCTACCTCGCGCTCCTCGAGCTTACCCTCCCGCAGCAACCCACGGAGCTTCTCGCGAGTCCGGCGTCGTCGCGCATCAGGGCCTTCCTCTTCCTCTTCGCTCTCCTCAAGCCGGGCCCCTACGCTCCCCACGACGAAGGTGCGCGCGTGTTCGGATTCCGCGTCCTTTGGCGAAGAGTCTCCGGCGACGGGCGGCAGCAGCAGATCGAGCAACCGCTCCTCCACACGGTCGGAGGCGATCTCGCGGCACTCGTCTTCCCGCTCCGTCCGCACGAGGTTGACGGCATATTCCACGAGATCGCGAACCATCGACTCCACGTCACGGCCCACGTACCCGACCTCGGTGAACTTGGAGGCCTCCACCTTGACGAACGGAGCGCCCGCGAGCCTCGCGAGACGCCTGGCGATTTCCGTCTTCCCTACGCCGGTCGGGCCGATCATGATGATGTTGTTGGGCAGGATCTCGTCCCGCAGGTCACCTTCGACGTTGCGGCGACGCCACCGGTTGCGGAGCGCGATCGCTACCGCCCGCTTCGCCTCGTCCTGGCCGATGATGTAGCGGTCGAGCTCGTGAACCACCTGCCGGGGCGTCAGCTCCGAGAAGTCGGTCTTGGCCCCGGTCGGAGAATCGGAGCGTTGCGAAGCGCGCGTCGATCTCGTCGGGGGGGCGGTCACGTCGCTCATCGAGCACCCTCTCCGGCATCCCCGACCTCCAGCACGGTCAGGTTGTGATTCGTATAGACGCAGATATCGGCGGCCGTATCCAGTGCCACCCGCACGATCCCCGGTGCGTCGAGGTCCGAGTGCGAAGCGAGGGCGCGCGCGGCGGCGAGCGCATACGAGCCCCCCGATCCGATCGCCAGAATCCCGTCGTCCGGCTCGATCACCTCGCCGTTCCCGGACACGAGCAGGGTGGTTTCCCGGTCCGCCACGACCAGCAGTGCCTCGAGGCGGCGGAGATATCGATCACCACGCCAGTCCTTCGCGAGTTCGACCGCGGCCCGGGACAGGTTCCCCGGATGTCGCTCGAGTTGCGCCTCGAACTTCTCGAACAGCGTCAGGGCGTCCGCCACCCCCCCGGCGAATCCGGCGAGGATCGCGCCGCCCTTCATCCGCCTGACCTTCTGAGCGCGCGACTTGACGACCGCCTCCTGCATCGTGACCTGGCCGTCGCCACCGAGCGCAGTGCGCCCGTCCTTTCGAACGCAGAGAATCGTCGTGCCTCGCATCCCCTGTCTCCTTCCTCCCCCCGTCCACGTCTTCCGACCGGTCATTCTGCCCTCGGGTGCGCGTTGCGGTAGGCCTCGAGCAGTCGTTCTCGCGAAGTGTGCGTATACACGCGAGTGGTCGATGTCGACATTGACGCAGCCCCGGAGACCGTAGCGAGGATCCGACTCACGACACGCTGGATCTGCCTGCGCGACAGCCGACGTCCCGAAGTCGTCGTAAAGAGCGGTCGGATCCCGTCATCAGAGGTCACGTCACGGGCACCGGAGATGTCAAGATACGCTTCAAGAGCCCGGGCGGCCTTCGACCCGAGAGGCACGATTCTCTCCTTGGAGCCCTTTCCGATCACCCGGACGAGCCCCGCATCGAAGTCTACGTCGCTTCGGTCGAGGCCGTGCAGCTCGGAGAGGCGCAGACCCGACGAATAGAAGAGCTCGACCATGGCCTGATTCCGGATCGAGCGCTCAGCGTTTCCGGGCCGCCCGCTCCCGGAATTCGAAGCTCTGGCGTCGACATCGGGACTTGCCGGCGTCGCGAGACGCGAAGCCCCAGCCTCCATGTCGTCGAACATCTTCGAGATCTGGGTCCGGGTCAGCCACTCGGGGAGCGGGCGTGATCGTTTCGGCGTCCTGACCGCACGGGCCGGGTTGCTCGCGCTGCGCTCCGTCCGATAAAGAAATCGATACAAGGCTCGCAATGCCGACAGACGACGGCGGATGGTACCATCCGATCGACCCTCCCGACTGAGGCTCCGCAACCAGGCCCGAATGTCGAGCCGGTCCACCTGATCGGGTGTCCACGTTCCGATGTGGTGATCCATGAACGCCGAAAACGACGACAGGTCTCGTCGGTATGCGTCCACGGTATGCGGAGAGAGCCTCCGTTCGCGCTCGATGTAACGCAGGAAGTCCTCGATCGCCTCCTGCCCGGCCGGTGACGAGCCCCCGGAAGGCGAGGCACCGGTCGTCGTCGATCTGTCCATGCCGCTCAGACCCGCGCCGGAAGGCGGAACCGGTCCGGAAGAACCTCCGCACCTCTCCCGATCCGGAAGCACCAGTCGCGGATGTCGTCGATAGCCCGCTCGGCATGAGCGAGACGGCGCTCCCTGCGCCGACGTACGGGTCGAGCCAGCGGGTCGAGCAGACCGAAATTCGCGTTCATCGGCTGAAAAACCTCGGGATCGGCCTCCGAAAGATACCGGTAGAGGCCGCCCAGCATCGTGGTGGGCGGCGGCACGACCGGCTCATGGCCCCTCATCAGTCGATCGAGGTTAATCGCTGCGATCAGGCCACTGCCGATCGATTCCGTGTATCCCTCCACCCCGGTGAGCTGTCCCGCGAAGAGAAGCGCGGGTTCCTCCTGGAGCGAACCGTGCTTAGACAACCGGGCCGGCGCGTTCAGATACGTATTACGGTGGATCGACCCGAATCGCAGAAACTCGGCTTCCTCGAGCCCGGGGATCAGGCGGAAGACCCTCTGCTGTTCGCCGTGCTTCAATCGCGTCTGAAAGCCGACAAGATTCCACATCCGCTCTCCCCGATCCTCGACCCGAAGCTGAACGACGGCGTAAGGGCGGTCGCCGGTGCGCGGGTTGC